>LSSG01000057.1 GCA_001595915.1 Thermoplasmatales archaeon SG8-52-3 | reverse complement strand
CTAGCTTAGGGAGGAAGGAAAGGATGAAAAAGTAGGTTATCCTAAAATTCATACTTACTTCCGACTAGACCCCATATATTATATTATGGGCTCTACCATAAAAAACTTTCTATTATTATTTTGTACTTTTAAACAAACTTTTAAAATTAATATTAAATAATTAAATATTGTGCATTTCAATTATGTAAATAATAGATAATTTTTAGAAAAATTTTGTATAGAAATTGTCAAGATTAAATAATTTTATCAATTACAATCAAATGTGAAGGCACTAAATGCATCTATTCCTGCTTCAACAACTGATCCTTCATTAAGGTCCGATGCCTCAAAACGAACCCTCATTTGATTGTTAGGATTTACAAAATCACTGACCATAAAGCTATGTTTTTCCCATCCTAAATCTGTATCAGGTCCGATGGTCTCAACTAAAATCCAATTTGCACCATCATTATTTGAAATATAGACTTTAAAAAGGTCATTGTTGGGGTCATTTCCAAAATTGTTTGTGTACCACAAAGCAAAATCAATTTTCGCATCTGTTCCTACACTCAGGTCCATTGTTGGTGAAATAAGCCAGGTAATTCCATCATCGACATCAGAATTTCCCTCCAAATTTTCAGTAAGAAAGCATTTGCCAGAACCATCAAAATCTACTGGAGGATCACCTCTTATACCACCACCAATTGGTACTCCTCTTTCCCAAGCACCAGCAGTCAAGGATGGTTCATTTACTATAGTCCAACCAAGATCTGATTCAAAATCATCAATAAATACACTGGTAAGTTCGCCAACAAGAGTGGAATATACTGTGTTAGGTGCATCACTTGGACTGTATATCATTCCAGTGTTTTCCCCTTCTGCGCTGAAATAATATTCAGGTAGGTCCCCGCAAGTTGCTGCTGGTAATGTTGTCTTATATAGCTCTCCGCTAATATGTTCCAAGGATAATTCATTATAGGAACCTCCATTTAATCTATAATAAAAAGTTCCTGAATCAGGTACTAAGTTGTCAATGATTTCTTTTATCTCAATATTAATTGTTGTAGTTTCACCAGGATTTATTGCATCAGGAAGTCCATCAGGAAAATTAATATGGATTGGATTTCGGTTTGTATATGTCATAAGATATTCTCCATCATAAAGATCAAGAATAGTTGGATGTTGACGTCCCTCTGTGGCAGCCTCTGTACGAGGTTTTGCATAGTTAAATGCTTCTTCTGCAGAATTTATTCCATCATTATTACCGAAATAGTCTGCCCAATTTCCAATATCCCATGCACTTATTAAAAAATTCGAAAAATAAGACCCCCAAGAAACTGTGTCTTCTTCACTTGACATAAGTACTACTCTACCCTCAGCACCGATTTCTTCAATAAAACCCTGTGTAAATAAATCTGAGTTAATATTTGACTCTAAATCAATATTTTTTACTGGTTTTTTTTCAGGTTTATAAATGGGTGAATCATCAAATGTTTTCTCACCATTTTTATATAATTTTAACACTTTGTTATAGATATTACACATTCTTGAGAATGATTCAAAAGCAGGAATTGTATCTGAATTATCAACAGATATATCATTAAATCCTCCACTATAACAACTATCAACAATAAGACAAAGTCCCTTTGAGTTAATCTTGTTTAAATATAGATTTAATAAGTCATCCCAAATAAATTCATGCCATACATCAAAACCCTCATACATGATAAGCATCTCATCAGCTCCATCTGCTTCATCCTTTGGTGGAATGTCAATATAGTTTCCCTCTAGATCTATCAATGGAGACCCATGAGTTGTTAAATATACAATAACCATGTCATCTTCATCTGCATTTTTACTAAGCCAAACTAATTCCTGAAGTAATCTTGAACGTGTCGCATCACTTGCAGTAATCTTATGAATGTTATCTTCTTTCCATTGAGGTGAGTCAAGGAGTACATTATAAAAATCTTCAACAGCACCAAGCATCGAAGGACGATCTTGGTCAGGATTATTCTTATAAACCCCAACTGCAAAAAGTAATGCCCAGTAATCGGTTTGAGATTCTACAGGATTTGGGCTATATATAAACTCATTATTTTGCTTAATTTTTATATGACTATTAGTTAAATTTATAGATTTAATGTTAACTTTATTTTCACTTAATCCATATACATTACCAACACTGAAACTTAATATTAAAAGTAAAGTAGCAATTACAATAATTATATTTTTTCTTAATTGTATGTATTTCATTTTCTTAAACCTCCACCTTAATATTACATATTAACGGCTGTTAATTTATAAGTTTTATTAAAATATAATAAGATTCTATAAATAAAAAAGGAATTTGAGTAGGTTTATTGTCTTAATAGTTTTTATAGAATCAGAATGAAATTATTTAAAAATTTTATTACAACCGCCCATATTGATATGATAGTAAAAAGGCTATTATGTCCATTTCATCAGTTGCACATTTTCCAGAATATGTATAAGCAAATACCTTAAGTTTGTGTCTACCTATCAGAGGTAAATATTTTCCTTGAATTTTCCATTCATAGGGTGGAGTATTATCCCAAAAAATAAAATTATCATCTATACAAAATATTACAAATTTCACATCTTCTTTTGAAATAGCCTCACAACTAACCATTGCCCTACCAAAAAGTAATGTTATTCCCCTTATAGACCAATAATTTAACCTACCAAGACCTAGAGGTATAATCGATCTATTAAAAAAGTAGCCTCTACCCTCATAAGGGGTTTTTATTATGACTTGAATTTCAATTTCTCTATAAGCCATTTCTGCTAGTATTGCAAGTAATAATTTTGTAACCTTTGCAAGATATGTAGAATTGATATTAGTGAGATTATCATTAGGTGAATGACCACCAATGCAGGGATCGTGCTCTGCTATCCAAACTCCATCATATCCATAATCAACGAATGCTTGATTATCCGCTCCTCTATAATTAGGAATATCTTCAATAAATAAATCAATTAAATTCAAATATTTTTCACTGATATTACTAGCAAATTCTACAATCCATGAAGACCTTTCTGTATTTGAAAATCTTATGATTTTTCCTCCATATTCAGTTTGGGCACCACCTATTATATCCATATTTAAAACAGCATAGATGTTATCACCACTGTTATAGGCATCACGAGCATATGTAAAACTACCATATGTTCCAACCTCCTCTCCAGAAAAGGCAATAAAGTAAATATCATGACGTAAGGAGTAACTACTTAATATTTCGGCTATTGCTAGGAGTGCTGCAACACCTGAACCATCATCATTTGCACCAGGCGAATCTTTTACTGTGTCATAATGAGCACATATTATTATAATTGCATCACTTGATGTATCAAATCCCTTTAAGATACCAACAACATTTCTGCTTTCAAATTTACTGAATTTCCAATTATGATATTTTACATCAAGACCTATGTTTTCAAATACACTATAGATATATTCAGCTGATTTTTCGCAGTTATCTGTTCCAGTATATCTTGGACCAAAACTTACCAGATTTTCTAAATAACTGAAAACTAAATTTTCATTTATTTGATTAATCATATCAATAATGTCTTCTTCAAAATCTAACGGTGAATTTTCTGTTTTAAATTTTAAATTTTCAAAAGCAGATAAAGATATTGAGTTTATTATTAATAAAAAACTTATACTTATCAGAATTATTGACTTTATTTTCATTTTTAAAACCCCCTAATTTATTATAATATATGGAGCTATATATAAATACTATCTGACCAAAAGTAATAAAAAATAAAAAAAAGTTTTAATATTCTATTATATAATCTAGTCCATAATCATCGTAATTATCTGGTGCAAAATCTCTATAATCAAATTGCAATAAGAAGTAAATAAAACTCAAAGGAAAACCTGGTACAGCATTTGCTTTTGTGTTTGTTAAAACATCACCTGCCTTAGGATCACCTATAGAACTTTTTGGTATTTTCCAGGTTATTGTTCCTTCTTTAATATCTAATATACCATCACATTCAGGCATTTGGTTCCATTGCCAATAGTTTGCATTTTTTGGTTGACCACTTCTAAATATTTTATCTCTAAAAGTAAAAGTGTTTAGACCGGCAGCATATTCATTTCCATCATATGACCATCGAATTGAAAATACTGCATTATATTTTTCTTTTAAATATAGTATTTTCATTGAAGTGAACAAATATTCAGGTTCATCTTCTATTTCATAGAACCACGCTGATTCGATATCTAGTAAACTTAATGGTGTGTCACCTACATTATCAACAATTTCAGGATTTATTTCATCACCTGCACTTACAATTAATGGGAAAATAATTGTCAATAACAGCATACAAATAAAAATTCCAGTTATTTTTTTCATAGCTTATTTTCCTCCCTTTCTAATATATGCTATGAATTATTTATTTAAATATTTTCCTAAGAGTAAAATATGTAAAAAAATATAAAATAAAAAAAAGAAAATAATTTTTTAATTCTTTTTAGGACTTGGTTTTATTGCTTCGATTGTCTTCATATTGAGGCAACCTGTACCTCTATTAGATTCAATTATCAAAAATCCTGCATTATAGTCAATAAGCGAAACCATACCAAAAACTACATGAGCTTTTTCATCACCAGGTTCTTTTGTTACAATTTTACAGTGTTTTCCAACCAATCTTTCCATACCTTTTTTTTCCATTTTTTCCCTTCTCCTAGACTTCTCAAAAGAGAAGATACGTGATTTCTTCTCTATGAGCGTGCTACTGTTTGACACTAATTATATTTAAATGCATCGTGTTAAAATGTCAAAATGAATAAAACTCAATGATTTTCTTTGTTTTTTATAAAAATATAGTGTTATATACTAACATATTCTATGGAAGAGAAATTGATGTTTCATCACATATTAAATAGATAACAAATGCATAACCATTAGATATTTCTTCAAAGGGATATTCTTCCTCTGAATCTTTAAAAAAACCTTTAATATTAATAGTTGCAGAACCAAATCCAATTAGAGGTTGTATTTTAAAAGTATCCAATCCATTTAGGGGATTGAGATCTAAATATCTCTCTTTTGACATATTTGCCCCAAACAATACAACCATTGCATCTGTTAATATTTCAATTGAAAAATTCCCTTGTACTCGTTCTGTTCCAGTATTTATAATTGTAACCGCATAACCTAAAAATCCACCCTCAACAATTACTTCTAAACTAAATACTTTCATATTTAAAGGGTCATTTTCAAAAGATTTTTCGTGAGGAATAGCAATGGTTCTGAATCCAATTAAAATAAACATCAACAGTATTAACACTGTTAGGATTTTTTTCATTGCTTTATTTCCTCCCCTAATAATATGAACTAGTAATGAATATATAACAAATGAATTTATATATTTTTTCTCTAATCATTATTTACAACAAATGTTATAAAAAACTAATTAATGTAATAATATAAATTTATTATTGGAATTTCTATAAAACTTTGATTAAGCAAATTAGTCTTTCCAACATAGGATATTGTTTAAAATAAAGTTGTAAATAGGTATTAAGAAAAAACTTATTTCTTGGAATACTGACCTCCAGAGTTGATATTTCGCTAGTATCATTGTTAGTGTCTCTTGCCCAACAAGTAATTATAAAAACTCCATTATCTGACCAATTATATGGTAGTATTAACTTCTCACCAGAAGGATATGGACCATAAATATAAATTATTTCTTTATCGCCCCAACATAGGTGATAATAGATATCATCTCCATCAGGGTCTGAACTTGTAAAAGAATAGTAATAGGTTTCACCTACTTTTCCACTTTTAGGGCCGTTTATTATTGGATCAGATGGTGGATCATTGAAATTATATGGAATTGCAAATCCAGTAATTTGAGTAGGTACCAATCCAAGATTACCTATCTTTGTTAATTCTGCTGTGGAAATATTACAAATGTATAAAGCTCCCTCGTTACCGTCATCAACAGTAAATGCAGACAAATAACAAACACCTGTTTCCTTGTCAAATGCTATGTCCTGTCCATAATTAAAATCAAGACCAAATGGTCCGATAAGTGTGGTATCGGCTGTCGTAGGATCAATTAAATAAAGACTATCTGTATGTAAATCTTCACCATACATTTTACCATATCCATCACAAGCAATTCCTACCATAACACAGCCACTGATATCAAAAGGACCAACCATTGTAGCCACACCTGTTGATATATTTATAGAAAAAAGATGAGTAGAGCTGCATGCATACATTATTCCTGTTGTATCATCATAAGCAAGTCCATTGAGTCCCTCTCCTGATTCACCAATGAGAGTCATATCGCCAGTCAAATGATTTATTATCCATATTTTTGAATTACTAATTGATGAATATTCACAGCACCACCAAACTCCATCTACCCAAGTACCACCAGCTATCTTATCAGATGTAATAGGCGTTCCAATAGTATTAAGTGCTTCAGGGTTATCTATATCAAAAGAAACAATAAGGTCAGGATTAGGAAAAGCTTGATAACCAAAGCATGTTTTTCCTTGTCCAATAATATTTTTTATTACAAATTGGTTATGAGATTTTTCATTATACTCAAAAGATATTACAGTTCCAAAAAAAGAAAAAATTAGAATTATTATAAACAATAAAGCTAATGATTTATGAAATATTCTTTGATGCATTTGAATATTAATCTCCTATGTGTAAGTTTAATTTAAGAAAAATTTGTATCAATTAGTTCTGCTTGTATCCCACCACTAGGCATATTTACATCGATTTTTATTAGGTTACCAACTTCAGCAGCGTAATAGTATACGAAGTAATCACCAATCAATGATTGAATTCTCCAAGCATCATAAGTTCCTGCAGGAACTGTTATACTTTCTTGAACAAGAATCGAAAATGCAAGGGGCATCCATGCATAAGAAACATAAAATGTTATTGGAATCTTTATAATACCAAACATTCCTCCAAAAGTTGTGTACATTGTAATATCCAAATCAGGCATATTCCAGAATTTTAATAGATGCAATGGAAAATTAAACAATGGAAATACAGTACTTAGGTCGGCATCAGCAGTAATTTTTATTGGTAAAGGAAGTTTTATAGGAAGAGGCTCTATCTGAACACTTGCAATTCCCTTAATTTCAGCGTTAAAATCTTCAATTTCTAGGTTTGATTTTGTTAGGACAATTTTTCCTGTTATTTTATTTCGTGCTGGATTAATATCACCATTTACATTTAACACATTATCGCCTATCGGAAATGCGCATGCAAAAGTTGCAGATACTTTACCTGTAATATCCACAATATATGAAGAACCACTCGTATCAGATACAGTCCATTTGAAATCATCTATTTGTCCATCCATAACTATGTTTAAGTCCCCATAAGTATAGTTCACAGTAAACTCACTAACAAAAAATGTCCAACTATCTCCAACTTCCCAAATAGGAACATCGTCACTTTGAATAATAATAGGGTTTGATTTTTCGGTTGTTTCAGCTGTTGCAATAAAGCTTGGAATCACTAACATAAGAGCAAGTAAACTTATTATTACATTTTTTCTCATTTTTCTTACCTCATAATTATAATTTTATAATATAATATCAATTTATAAATCTTATTAAGATTTACTTTCATAGTTTTTTTAATTATATTTTTATTGTTTGTTTCAACCGGTTTATTCGGTCTCTCAAATAAATTGCTTTTTCAAAATTTAGTTCATCTGCTGCTTTTCTCATTTCAATTTCAAGGTCAACAATCATATTAGGAATATCTCTTTTTGGAATATGTTTGATATCCTTTATATCGGCAACCTTTTCTTTTATTGGTTTGATAATTGTTGTAGGAATAATTTTATGTTTTTTATTAAACTCAATTTGCATATTTCGTCTTCTATTTGTTTCATCAAGTGCTTTTTTTATTGAATCAGTTATATTATCTGCGTAAAGAACAACTTTTGAGTTTACATTTCTGGCGGCTCTTCCAATAATTTGAATAAGACTTCTATGGTCTCTTAAGAATCCTTCTTTATCAGCATCAAGAATTCCGATGAACCCTACCTCTGGAATATCAAGACCTTCTCTCAGAAGATTAATTCCAACTAAAACGTCAAACTCCTTTAAACGCAGCTGTCTTATTATCTCAGTTCTTTCAAGGGTATCAATTTCAGCGTGAAGATATCTAGTTTTAATGTCTCTTTCAGCTAAAAATTCAGAGAGCTCCTCTGCAAGTCTTTTTGTAAGAGTTGTAACAAGTACTCTATTACCACTAGCAACTGTTGAATTGATTTCTGATATTAAATCATCTATCTGTCCTTTAGTTTTTCTTATTTCAACAAGAGGATCAACAAGACCTGTGGGTCTAATTATCTGTTCAACAATTGAAGCAGATACACCAAGTTCGTAATCACCAGGTGTTGCAGAAACAAAAATCACATTTCTCATATATTCAGAAAATTCATCAAATGTGAGTGGTCTATTATCAAATGCACTAGGAAGCCTGAAACCATAGTCAATTAGAGCCTTTTTTCTTGAATAATCGCCATGGTTCATTCCATGTATCTGAGGTATAGTTCTATGACTTTCATCTATAAACATTAAGAAATCCTTTGGAAAATAATCAAGAAAACAAAACGGTTTTTCACCAGGTTTTCTACCATCAAAATGCCTTGAATAATTTTCAATTCCCTTGCAAAAACCTGTTTCCTCAAGCATCTCAATATCATAAAGAGTCCTTTGCTTTAGTCTGTGAGCCTCTATCATATCAAGATTTGGAAGTGTTTCTTCAAGCTCTTGCTTTATTAATTCAATTGCACGTTTTCTTTTATCTTCCCTAATTACAAAATGCTTTGCTGGATAAATAAATATATAATCTAAGTCATCAATAATATTACCAGTAATCTTATCAATTTCAGATATCTTTTCGATTTTATCTCCAAAAAGCTCAATTCTAATTATATTATCATAATAACCAGGAATTAAATCAATTGTATCACCTTTTACCCTAAATCTACCTGGTGCAAGGGAAAGGTCGTTTCTTTCATACTGCATATCAATAAGACGCTCAAGAATTTCACTTCTATCAACATTGAACTCCTTTCTAAGTTCATAACCAAGTGCCATGAAATCTGACGGGTCACCTACAGTATAAATACAAGAAACAGATGCAACAACAATTGTGTCCTCACGGGAAAGAATTGATGCAGTGGCAGCAAGTCTCATCTGCTCAATTTTAGGATTTACATCTGCATCCTTTTCAATGTATTGATCTTTAGAAGGAATATAAGATTCAGGCTGATAATAATCATAATATGATACAAAATATTCTACTCTGTTTTCTGGAAAGAAATCTTTGAATTCTGAAAAAAGCTGAGCAGCAAGAGTTTTATTATGGGCAAGAACCAAAGTTGGTTTCTGTATTTTCTCAATTATTTTACCCATAGAAAAAGTTTTTCCGGATCCAGTTACTCCAAGAAGTGTCTGCATTTTCTTTTTACTTTTAAGCCCTTCTACAAGTTGTTTTATTGCTTCAGGTTGAGATCCCTTCGGTTTCATATCACTTATAAGTTTAAATTTGTTCAAGAAATCAGCTCCTTTTTACGTAAAAGACGGTTATATTTTATAGCAAAACGATGGGCTTCGTCTCTTATTTCTTGAATGAATTGAAGGGCCTTGTCCTTTTTAGGAATTTTCAATGGTAGGATTCTACCTGGAATATATATTTCCTCAAATTGTTTAGCAATTGAAATAATTGGAATTTTCAAATCAAGTTTTGCTAGCTCCTGAAGAGCAAAATTTAGTTGTCCTCTACCACCATCAATTATTATAAGGTCGGGTAGTTCAGAATCTTCTGATTTTAATCTTAAATATCTACGTCTAACAACTTCAGCTATTGCAGCAGTATCATCAATTCCTTCAATACTTCTAATTCTAAATCTTCTATAATTACTCTTATCTGATCTACCATTTCTAAACTGAACCATTGAACCAGCAGTTGACGTTCCTGATAAATGTGATATGTCAAAACACTCAATTACATTTGGACTTTCATGAAGATTTAATCTATTTTTTAATGTTTCAACCTTGTCAATATCTGAGAAAAATGTGATTTCTATGTTTTTCAGAACAAGATTCAAAAGTTGTTTTTTCTCTCCTTTTTCAGGTTTTATTATTTTTACTTTACTACCTTTCAAATTTTCAAGGAAGGTTTTGATTGAATCCGAGAGTTTATTTGGAACAATTAGATCCTTTGGAACAGGGCTATCAGAATAATATTGAACAATGAATTCCTCAAGAAAATCGGAATTAAAGTCAAAGACAAAATCAGCTTTATTATTAAGTGTTCCCTTGTATATATTAAAAAGCATAAGGTAAACCTTATCATCTTTTATTTCATAATTTATTATATCCTCATTATATTTCTTCTCACGCTGCATGTTTTGCCTTTCGTTCATATGTTCAATAGAAGATATTTGATTTCTAATTTTTAGGGCACTTTCAAAATGATTCTTTTCAGAATAAAATTTCATATCTTCTTTCAATTTTTTAATAAGTTTATTTGTATGACCATTTAAGATTAGCTTAACATTTTCAATTTTACTTTTGTATTCTTTTTCTGATATCAAACCTATACAAGGTGCTTCACAAAGATTGATGTGGTATCTCAAACAGGCTTTTTTTGGTAATTTCTTACAAGACCTAATCAAAAATGTTTTTTTTAAAAATTGCAAGATATAATCTCGTTCGGCAGCTGATACAAATGGACCGAAATATTTACCTTTTTCACTTTTTCTTCTGGCAATAAGTACTCTAGGATATTTTTCATCTGTAAGTAGGATAAAAGAATGCGATTTTGCATCCTTCATTCTTATGTTATATTTTGGTTGATATTTTTTTATAAGTGTATTTTCAAGAACGAGGGCTTCAACCTCATTATCGGTTGCTACAAAATCAACTGACTTTATGTAACCAATCATAGATTTGGTTTTTATATCAAAATCATTTTTCTTGCTATATTGCCTGATCCTTTTTTTAAGGTTCTTTGCTTTTCCTACATAGATTACATTTTCATTTTTATCTTTAAAAAGATAACAACCAGGTTCATTTGGAAGGTTTACTGTATCAAGCATTTTTCCTTACCTTTGAAAAATGATTTTAAAATATCACCAGTATAACTTTTTTTATTTAATGAAACTTCTTCAGGTGTTCCAGTTGCGATAATCTCACCACCAAGGTCACCACCATCAGGACCAAGATCAATAATATGGTCTGCAGATTTTATTACATCTGGATTATGTTCAATTACAACAACAGTATTTCCCTTATCAACAAGACTATTTAAAACATCTATTAACTTTTTAACATCATGAAAATGAAGACCTGTTGTTGGTTCATCGAGAAGGTAAATTGTTCTACCAGTACTTTTTTTAGATAGCTCTCTTGTGAGTTTTATCCTTTGGGCTTCTCCACCTGATAGAGTTGTTGAGCTTTGTCCAAGCTTTATATAATCAAGTCCCACCTGAGATAATGTATCAAGCTTTCTTTTAATAAATGGTATATTTTTAAAAACGTCAAGTGCCTCTTCAACGCTCATATCAAGAACATCTGAAATTGAGTGTCCCTTATATTTTACTTCAAGGGTTTCGCTATTGTATCTTTTTCCCTTGCATTCCTCACACTCGATATAAATGTCTGGTAAAAAGTTCATTTCGATTTTTATTAAACCGTCACCTTGACATGCTTCGCATCTGCCACCCTTTACATTAAAAGAAAACCGACCAGGTTTATAACCGCGCCTTTTTGCCTCAGGTGTTTTTGAAAAAAGTTTTCTGATTTCATCAAGGACCTTTGTATAAGTTGCAGGATTGCTACGAGGTGTTTTTCCAATTGGGCTTTGATCTATTACTATTACTTTATCGATTTTCTCATCAAATACGATTGCGTCGTGCTGCCCTGGATTTTGCTTAGAGTCATGAATTTTCCTCATAAGACCTCTAAATAAAATATCATAAACAAGAGTGGACTTTCCACTTCCAGAAACTCCAGTAATAAGTGTTAGGACTCCAATTGGGATTTGAACATTTATGTTTTTTAGGTTATGCTCTCTACAACCAAAAATGTGCAGGAATTTATCTGATGATCTTCGAGTTTGAGGTAGAGATATTTGAAGCTTACCAGACAAATATTTACCAGTCAATGAAGTTGGGTGTTTTTCAATTTCTGCAGGAGTTCCTTTTGCAATTATTTTTCCACCATGAAGACCTGCGCCAGGTCCTAAATCAACGACATAATCAGCATGGCGGATTGTTTCCTCATCATGTTCGACTACAATTAGGGTATTTCCAAGATCTCTTAATTTATAAAGTGTGTCTATTAGTTTTTTATTATCCTTTTGATGAAGACCGATCGAAGGTTCATCAAGAATATATAAAACTCCCATTAAATTAGATCCAATCTGAGTTGCAAGTCTAATTCTTTGCGATTCCCCACCAGAAAGTGTACCAGAACTTCGTGATAGAGTTAAATAATTTAATCCGACCTTATCTAGAAAATCAAGACGAACCTTTATCTCTTTAAGTATCTGCCAAGCAATTTCCTCTTGTTTTTTTGAAAGGATCAATGTCTTGAAGAAAATAATTGCTTGTTTTATTGACATATCTGTCAAGTCAACTATTGATTTATCAGAAATTTTTACTGATAACACTTTTTGTTTAAGTCTTTTACCGTTACAAACAGGGCATGGTGATATCCTCATGAATCTTTCAAGTTCTCTTCTACGATATTCAGATTCTGTTTGTTTATAGAGTCTTTCAGATTGAGGAATAAATCCTTCCCATGAGCTCATACCTGACCATTGTGCATCTTTAGTACTAGAAGTCATATTAAAGCGAATTTTTTCAGG
>LSSG01000056.1 GCA_001595915.1 Thermoplasmatales archaeon SG8-52-3 | reverse complement strand
AAGAATTAAAACACCTTTTTATAGAACATATTTATTCAAAGATGTTAATCATGAGAGGATTATAACATGGTTTATTGCTCTAAATGTGGTAAAAAAAATGATGATGATGCAGAGTTCTGTAATAAATGTAGATTCATACTAGACAACGAAAAAATAGAGAAATCAACAGCAAAAAAAATTGAAGAAAAAGCTGAAGAATTTGGAAAATCAATGGAAAAAGCAGGTCAAAGACTCGAGCAAAGAATCGAATTTACCTTTAAAGAATTCCAGAACTGGTATGATACTAAATTTAATATTTTAGGACCATTGATCTGGGGTTTTTTATGTTTGATAATATTTAGATTTATCATCTGGATTTTTGATATCTCAAGAGACGAATTAATAGTTCTAGGGGAATTAAGTGATTTTTTTATATCATACATATTGATATTTTTTGGTCTAATTATATTGAATGTTTACCATTCATATTTCAATAGAAAATATAAAAAAGCATATAGATCGATTTCACCTGGTGTTGGAACTATTAGTTTTATAATTTCTATTTGGCTTATTTCAAAGATACTAATTATAATTGATAATAATGTAAACATTCCAGTTTTAACAACAATTGCTAACTTTATTGACTCAAATATTATCTTTATTTTTATAGGTGTACTAATAATAAGTTATAGTTTTGCAATGGTGCTTCTTCCATTTGCTAAAGATATAAATCAAAAATAAATTTCAATTTATTCAGGAATATTTGATGAATAAAAAAGTAAATATCACTGTATCTGAAGTTATTTCAAAGACAGATTTGAAAGGTTTCTATAAAGTTCAATTCAAGATCTATAAAGGAGATGAAAATTGGGTTCCTCCTCTATGGATTGAGTTTAAATACTTTTTTAAAAAAAATAATCCATTTTGGTCACATGGTGAATATAAATTATTTATTGTTTCCAAAAATGAAGAAATTGTTGGAAGAATTGCAGCAATAATTGATTATAAATACTGTGAAATAGTTGGTAAAAAAATTGGATTTTTTGGTTTTTTTGAGTGTATAAATGATTATAATTGCGCCGAGGTTCTATTAAAAACAGCACAAGACTGGCTTTCCCAAAATGATATGGCTATAATGCGTGGTCCAATAAATGGAAGAGTTGATGTTGGGTGTGGTTTTTTATTAACAGGTTTTGGTTCTCCCCCATGCTTAATTTCATCATATTCTCCATCTTACTATCTACAATTTGCAGAAAAATTCAATATGAAAAAAGCTAGAGATCAATTAGTATATTATATTGATTTAACAAAACCAATTCCTAAAAAATTAAAAGAAAAGGCAAAAAAATGTGAGGAATCAGGAATAAAAATTCGTAAGTTTAACCGATTTCGAACACAGAAAGAATTGAAATGGTGGATTGATCTATTTTTAGAAACTTTCTCAGAGCATTGGGGATATATTCCTGCTTCAAGAGAAGAAGTTAGAACACGTTTTGGAATCAAGCAATTAAGATTGTTTTTAGATAAAGATCTATTTTTAATTGCTGAATATCAAGGTTCACCAGTTGCTTATATTTGGTCAACGCCAGATTATAACCAGATATTTAAGAAATTTAATGGTCGTCTCGGACCTTATCAAATTATACAATTTCTATTACTTGAACGACAAATAAATATTGGAAAACTACCACTTATTGGTATCAAAAAAGAGTTCCGGAACCAAAATATTGCTTCCTATCTGAATTATTTAACTTTGAATGAGATGAAAAAAAGAGGATATATTGGTGCAGAGGTTGGATGGTTTGATGAAAAAAATACTACAGCACAAGCAACTATTGCAATAACTGGAGCAAAAATATATAAAAAATTCAGAGTCTTTGATAAACAAATAAGTAATATAGATAACAAAAATGATAGCACTTAAGTTTTTTATAAGATAAAAATTTAAAATATAAGGTTAAAAAAATGAAAAAAATGGATAAAAACAGTAAAACAATTCAACACCCACTTTTTGGGATTTCTACAAAAAAATGGATAAAATTACTAAATAAAAATAAAGGAATTGACAGAAAATTTCTTGCAAGAGGAGTCTTTATAACATTATCATCAATTTTTACAGCACCAGCTCGCTATTTTTTTAAATTAAAATATGATTCAAAAATAAACAAAACGAAAATAAAAAATCCACCATTAATTATAGTTGGTCACTGGAGAACTGGTACAACATATCTTCATGAGCTATTAAGTCAAGACCCACAGTTCTGTTCAGTAACACTATGGAATACACTTCTACCAGATAGTTTTTTAACACTAGAACCAATGAAAAAATTTCTAGCAAATTTTTTACCAAAAAAAAGACCAATGGACGAAATTAGAGTAGATATAGATGGTCCTTATGAAGAAGAAGCAGCAATAGCTGTTCTTTCACCATGGTCATTTTTCCATTGTCTTCATTTCCCAAGAAATGCTGAAGAGCAATATTTAAAATCTATACATTTTGAGGGATTAACAGATTCTGAATTAGACCAATGGAAAGACGATTATCTAAAATTTATGAAAACAGTAACATTTGCAAATAATGGAAAAAGACTTCTTTTGAAAAATCCTGCAAATACTACAAGAATAAAAATGCTACTTGAGCTATTTCCAGAAGCAAATTTCATTCATATCTATAGAAATCCATACAAAGTGTATCTATCGACAATAAAAATGAGAAACAAGGTTCTTGATAAACTATCTTTACAAAATTCATCAAAGGATGAAATTGAAAAACAAGTAATTGAAAATTACAAAAGACTTATGAAAAGTTATTTTGAGCAAGAAAAATTAATTCCTAAAAACAAAATTGTTGATATTAGATATGAAGATTTGGTAAAAGAACCAATTAAACAAATAGAAAAAATCTACTCAATATTAAAATTACCTGGACTTACTAATGCATTACCAGAGATGCAAAAATATCTGGAGAGGCAAAAAGATTACAAAACAAATGTATATAAAATTGATAAAAAAATAATTGAGCGAGTAAAAAATAATTGGAATTTTACTATAGAACGATGGGGCTATCAACCACCTAAGTGAAAAATTTAATAAAAACCGAACTAGTAAGGTATAACAAAGAAATGATTAATAACAATAAAATTCAAAAAATCAGAGTTGCGATACTTGCTGAGGAGCCAATGGGGTGGGGTTCGGGTAAACATTATTTTAAAACTATTTTAGATGGATATTCTTGGGAAAAAGAAAGTAAAACCTACATTTTTTCTACAAAATATATCTTTGATAAAGACATTTTGAAGGGAAAACTAAATAATTCAGATTTTGACGTGCTACTTATACCAGGTGGTGGGGTGGGAGACGGTCAATCAATTATGAAAGGCTTTACTTTTCTACCTAAAGTTAGAAATTGGAAAAAAAATATTCAAAGTTTTATCAAAAATGGAGGAGGTTGTGTAGGGATTTGTGGAGGAGCTGCTTTAATTACTGGACTTAAAACTCGTTTAAATCAAAAACCTCATACTTTTCTAGAAAAACAATATGACAAAAGTTCACTGAATGTTTCATGTGTTAATTCTTTTTATAAAACACTTGCATTTCCACTTTTTTATCCTTTTCAGAAAAAGCATCCAGAAAAAATTGGTGCAACTGCTTATGTTTTTTCATTTTCGCCAGGTAAGACAGTTGATAAAGTTGGCATTCATACTGGAGGAGTTCCAATAGATTTTGAAATATGTAAAGATAACCCGATTTTTTCAGATCTCTCCCAGAATCAACATCGTATTCGATGGTGGGGTGGATCTGCACTAATTTTACCAAAAAATCCGGATAGAGATGTAAAAGTCTTAGCAAAATATCCTGCTCAGGATTTATCAGAAAATAAACTTTATAAAATCTTTGCCTGGACATATACCGGAGGAATTCATGGATTGTTTTTTGCTTTTTTAAAATCATTAAAGTTAATAAAAAAAGAAAAAGAGAGTTTGAAAAACGTTTTTTTATATTCATATTACCTTGCAGGTAATTGGAAAATAAGCGATAAAATAATAGATCTTGATTATTCAAATAAAGCAAGTATCACTTCAGAAATTTATCCTAATGAAAATGCTGCAAGAATAATTCTTTGTACGTCTCACCCTGAATATTTGGTATGGTGGGGAGGTAGTATTGAAGAAAATATTAACATAAAATTTAATTGTTTAGGAAATGGACTTCATAGGTGGAAGGATATCAACAAGTTAAGTAATAATCTAAAAAATGAACTTACCCATACTTGGTGGATGGTTAGAAGATTTACTGCTTGGACTGCAAAAGTACCTGATACTCATCTTCCACCTATTCACCAAAATGAAATAACTGAAAAAGAAAAAATAATTATAAAAAACAACATATTTTGGGATGGAAGTTTTATTAATAAGATTAAAAATATATAAAATTAATTAGTTTTTGATTATTTGATAGTGAATTGATAAAAAACTTTATAATATTTATATAAATATTACTATTGTATAAAAAAAAATTAATTTGAAGTTAGGTAATATGAAAATATCATATAGACATAGATCAATTGTTATTTCTGTAATAATCCTATTATTTTCATCTTGTTTTTTACCTTTAATTGTAACAAAGAGTGTAAACAAAAACTATGATTTTTCTTTAAGGATAAATGAAGGGCAATTACTATTTGCTCCAATGCAATCAAAAACAGCTTATCTAATAAACTCTGACGGGAGTTTAAATCACTCTTGGTCTAGTGATTATTTACCTGGGGAAGCTGTTTATATGCTAGAAGATGGATCGATTCTTTATAAAATAAAATTATCATTTGCTTTTGGTGGTGCTGGAGGCGGTATTCAAAGGATATCCTGGGATGGAGATTTATTGTGGGATTTCAGATATTATAATGATGATTATTTAAGCCATCATGACTTTGAGTTATTGCCAAATGGTAATATTCTTATGATTGCATGGGAATTTAAAACCCGCGATGAGGCTATTGAATCAGGAAGAGACCCAAATAAACTGCTTGGTAATACAATAATGCCTGATCATATAATTGAAGTTGAACCAACAGGTCCATCAAGCGGAGATATTGTTTGGGAATGGCATGCCTGGGATCATTTAATTCAGGATTATGACTCAGATAAAAAGAATTATGGGGATGTAGAAGACCATCCTGAGCTTATTGATATCAATTTTGGTAGTTATCAGGCTGATTGGTTACATATCAACTCAATTGATTATAATGAAGAGTTTGACCAAATCATTCTTAGTAGTCGCACCTTTAGTGAGATCTGGGTGATTGACCATAGTACAACAACAGAAGAGGCAGCAGGACATTCTGGTGGAAATAGTGGAAAAGGAGGTGACCTTCTATATAGATGGGGAAACCCTATTGCATATAGAGCAGGAAAAGTTGATTCTCAGAAATTATTCCAACAGCATGATGCACAATGGATAAAACCAGGTCTTCCTGGAGAAGGTAACATACTAGTTTTTAATAATGGAAATGGACGTCCTGGGAGTGATTATACATCTGTTGATGAAATTGCACCACCAGTTGATGAAGAGGGAAATTATTATCTTGAACCAGGAACTATGTATGCTCCTGAGGAGCAAGAATGGATTTATGACTGTAGTTTTTTTGCATATTATATAGGTGGTTGCCAACGAATTAAGAATGGAAACACTATCATTTGTAATGGACCTGGAGGGGATTTTATTGAGGTTACTCCTGAAAAGGTAATTGTATGGGAATATACTAATCCATATCCAAATCCAGTGCAAAATAATGTATTTAAGTTCACGTATTATCAACCTGAAGATCAACTACCAGAAATTCCAAACTTGGATTGTGACGGAAATCTATTTTGGTTAAATGTAAAACCAGGGGAAACTATAAATGGAAGTTTTATTGTAAAAAACATTGGGGGACCAGGTTCCAAACTAAATTGGGAGATAAATATATCCTCAATAGATTGGGGTAGTTGGACATTTAATCCAGATTCTGGTATTAATTTAACACCTGAAGACGGAGAAGTAACTGTGCAAGTATCACTTATTGCACCAGATGATGCAGAAGCTGTATTTGAGGGTTATGTTAAAGTTGAAAATAAGAATGATACTACGGATTTTGATGTTATTCCAGTCTATTTAAAAACTCCTAGAAAAAGAGCAACTTACTTTCAATTTTTAGATTTTTTTAAAAATAACCAGATTATGTTTCCAATAATTAAGATTTTAATTTATTTATTTGAAAAATAAAATTTTATAGGGGAAAAATATGAAAAATATTTTAAAAAAAATTAATTTTATGATAATGAAACAAACAAAGGCATGGTATTAAATTTGTCCTCAAAATTGATTAGTTCAAGGTCTTTAATAAAATGGCGTGATTTTCCCTTATATGAGCTTAGCAGCTATTTTTTAATGTTTGCAAGTGTACCTATGCTTGCATATGGTATTAAACCTTATAATTCTGAAATTATTAGAATAATTGTCTTTACGATAATTACTTTATATTCAGGTTTTTTTGCTGCCTTATTTTGGAATGATATAACTGACTTTGATGTAGATGAAATTGCTCATCCTAATCGTTTGCTTCCCTCTAGGAAAATTGGAGTAAGAAACTTATTTTTTATTGCACTAATTTTTTCTGCTATTAACTTTATTTTTGCATTACTTATCAGTATTTGGTGTTTAATTCTTGTTTGTATCTCTGCTTTGTTTGTAGCTGTTCATAATAAATATTTAAAAAGAAGGGTAAAATTCCCAGCCTATTCCGAAATCTTTAGTCCTTTACAGTGGACTGTTGTTACAATTTTTGGTTTTCTTGCAATATGGACAGCTCTTTCACAAAGTTCAGATATTTTTGTTTCTATACAATTTTTTGGAAATATTTCTACAGACCGTAAGGCAATAATCACTATGGTTCTTCTTTTAATTTTCACATATTTTTCTGATAAATCCCATGATATTGCAGAAGGAATTCATGATGCTGAAGCAGATAAAAAGCATGGGATTAGAACATATGCTACATCATTTAGCCTTAAATTTGCTGTAAAAATTTCTCTTTTAATGTTTGTTATTTCAGGAGCATTTGGAATATTTCTCTACATTCAATCAATACTATCACCCTTTTTTATAATTCTTTTTTTGTTGTTATTCTTTTATTCATTATCCCATCCCTTAAAACTTTTAAAATGTAATAAAAAAGATTTAAAAGAACAAGGACTAGTTGTGGGTCGTAAATTATATGATTATTATCTATTTACATTTAACTTAATATTTATTGATTTATTGATTCAGATCTTGTTTAAATTTTAAAATCATTGAATTTTATTTCAAAAATAATAATTACAGAGTAAAAATTTAAATAAGATAGATATCTATTTTATTATTAAAACAGAAGAAAATATTGGGAAAAAATGTTTAGGACTCAAAATAAAACCCTTGGACTATTGATTTTTGCTATATTAATAATTCCAAATATATTTTCTGCAGCTCCAAATGATTTGAAAACTTATAATGATAAAGATTATAAGATTCAAGAAAAGACCCAGTTAAGTTTTGCAGCATTTTCAGACACTCATATTGGAGCAAAATATGAGTACCCTCAATATATAATGGCTAATTACTTGGACAGAATAGGCGATGATTTAACAGAAAATACAAATCTTTTAGATTTTACTATTCATCTAGGAGATATTATAAACCATAATACAGCACAAATAAATGGAATCGGTCTGCCATTTTATGCTAATCAATACAAGAACAATTTGAAGGCTTATCTTGTGTCCCATATAAATTTGCCATTCCATTGCGTTTTAGGAAATCATGATCTTATTGATTATCAAACAAATCCTGATAATCCTTATAATCTTACTAAATCATTAATTGATGAGCTCAGCATGAACAATCCAGTTTATGCTATGATGCGTGACGGTATTCTTTTTCTTATAGTGCCTGAGTTAGGTTATGTACAATGGACTCATCCAGTGTTATACAATTGGATTGAATATATGACAGACATATATAGCAATCAAACAACTATCATTATCTGTCATCAAGCAATCGAAGATACAACAGATGAAGATGCAAATCTATCATATCGCGGAAAGCAAGATATGGATTGGTGGGCTGATCTTTTTCAAAAAAACACACAGATTAAAATGTGGATACATGGGCATAACCATTTTGTTGATTGGTATTTAAATAATCAAAGCAATGGAAATTCAACTGATGTTTATAATTTTGGTCACGAAATGGCATTTTCTGCACCTTACTCTCAACTTGATTGGGGATTTTATCATGAAGAGGACAGAATTGTGATTTATAATATCTCATCATCTAAAATTACTACCACAACATGGGAAAATAATGGAAAAGGTGGTCGATTTGTTAAAGATTATATACATACTTGGGAGATATCAACCACCTTTAATCCAGAAGCAGAGGATTGGTATTCATTTCCAATGTTTCTACAAGATAATGAAACACAATTGACAGATATGAAGCTCTTATCACCAAACATCACACTTCAACTTGTAGGTATAGAGCCATTGGAATTATTTTATGATTCAGAAATGAAATCACCTTCAGGCAAACCAAAAATTCCAGAGATAATACTTGGATTTGGAAATGACAAATACGGAAATGTAATCTGGAATAATCCCGGAATGATAGCATTTGGTCCTACATTTGTCACCTTTCCTGAAAAATACCCCTATTCAATAAAAAATATTCAGGAAGATGGTAGAAGTGGACAACCATACCACAGTTTTCCAATGGGAACAATATGTGCAGCTATTCCAGGTCAGACATATAACTTCACAATAACTGGTAGATGTATAAATAGTAGTGGTAGAATTATATTAAATGTAAATTGTTCGGATTGGGGTACAGAATCTCAATATAGTATACTTACAGAAAGCAATAAAGAGGTTATTTCACATACATTTGGTGTTGATTATGAAACAATTTATGGAACTTATACAGTACCAAATAATACAAATGCATGGTTCTTACAAGGAAATTTAAATTTTATTGATTCTTCTGATTACGAAATTACACTTTTTAGTTTGAAACGAGAACGAGATTCAGATTCTACTGATAATTTTCATTTGCTTTTAAGTGGAAGCTGGTATAATTCTTCAATAACTCTTGAAAAAAACGAATTTGTTAACTTCTCAGTTGATCCAAGATTACTTTCAGATTCAGAAGGGATTATGAATTTTACTGCATTTATCGATGGAAACCATAATGGTTTTGTAAATCTAATTTATAATGAACCATTGCTTCTATGTAGAAACGCTAGATTCAGAGTAAATAACTATAATGAGGGTAAATTTAATTTAACTCTAACAAAAACAATATCTAGAAATTCTCCTACAAAAATGGTAATTTGGAATTCAATAATTTTTAATAAATTTCCATTTTTAACAGAAAAAATATCAAGATTTATATTATGTGGAATTACTGGTCGAATTTTTAATAAACTATTTGAAGATGAAACTTTGGTTTTCAAATTGTTTCCTTTCAGTACAAATAGTCTGTATAATAATGTAAACATTATTGCAGATGATAGTTCAGGTGAAAAGCATAAATCAAATAATGGAAATATTTGGCTTACTTGTAATTGTCCTGATGAAAAAGAGCGTTATGTAGATATAACATTATTTGATATATAAAAAAATTGAAATATCAAATAAAGATAAGCAAGTTAAATGATTGAATACTTTCTAGCAATATTTATTCCATTATTTATTATTGTAAATCCCTCATCAACCCTAGCTCTTTTTTCAGCAATTACAAGCAAATATTCAAAAAAGGAAAGAAGAAGGACTGCAAAAAATGCTGTAATATATGCAGCAATTCTTTTGACAATTTTTGCATTTGCAGGTTCAGCAATACTTTCTTATCTAAACATTGAGATTTATTCATTAAGAATAGCTGGAGGAATTCTTCTTTCGTATGTTGGTCTTGATATGACAAGAAGAGGTCAACAATTTGGGGAAAGTCAACCTGGAAAGGAACATAAAGCTGATTATGCACTTGTTCCTCTTGCAATGCCCTCTCTTTCAGGACCAGGCGCGATAACTGTTACAATTGTAAGTATGCAAACAATAACAGATATATCTTGGACAATTAGAATTATTTTTACAATTATTGCAATTATTCTAACAGTTATTATAACATATATTATTTTCCTAAGTTCAGGATTTCTTATAAAAGCACTAGGACAAAAAGGAATGGATGCATTCACACGAGTAATGGGACTATTGACCGTTGCAATTGCTGTTCAATTTGCATTAACTGGTCTTGCAAGTTGGATTTCAACATTATAAATTTGTATCTTATTTGTAAAGCTTTACTACATTTATGTTCAGTGGTAGATTCATTGATTTTGCAATTGCAGTACATTTTGTTCTCAAAAGATATGCAACAGGGCGATAGTCTGTTTCTGAAAAAGCTTCATAATTTGCCATACCCTTACAAATAATAAGATCAACCTTATCAAGGGCTTTTCTAAGTTCTGGTGGCATTTTCTTAAAATCAAGACCTATAGCAAAACAACCTGTGTTTAGAATCTCATCAACTACCTCATCAAACTTAAGTTCCATTGCATCCTTGATTGTTGCATCACTTATTATCGGTTCACCCTTTACAACAATTATCAAATAGATATTTGGATTGAATTTCTTAAGCTCTCGGCAAAGGATTTTATCAAAAACAATCTCCCCGCAATTATCAGTAAAAAGAATAACATTTTTTGAATTATTTAGTATCTCTTTTATTTCTTCAGTATCATCATGACCCAAATCTTGTGCAAAGATATCCTCAAATATTTCACTAAGAATTTCAGGATGAGTGTTTGCTCCATGAATTCCGAAATCCATAAGATTTCCAATAATTGATGCAATCATTGTGATTCTTAATGGATCATCTGAGCACTCGATCAGTTCGTTTACTCTTGGGACTAATTCATTTGCAATTTGATTACTTTGATTTTTTAGTTCAATATATGGGTCTTTATCACCCAATGTATCATATGCAATTTTATGAACTTTTGAGGCAATATCCGCACTTGAAATATCAGGATCATAAAGTTCCTCTAGAGCATTACATGAGTTCTGAATAGTTTTCAACCTTAAAAGTGGGTCATTAGTACTAAGCTCGGCTTCAAAAATAATACGTTTAAGTAAACAAGTCAAACACTCTGGCTGAATTTTCATAGTTGGACCTGAATTAAAAGCCCTATATTATAATCTTACTGAATAAAAATAATATATCAATATAAAGAAAAATAAAAAGAAAAAAAATATAAGATTAAATTAAAAATAAAGGAAAAGAAAAAAATAAACGGTTTAATACCACCACTTATCTTTCCAGGCTTGATTCCACCAGGATTTTATTGGAACTTGAGCTTGAACCTCAACGTTTTCATTTTTCAGTTCATAAAGATGATTCCAGACATCCTGCCAGTTCTCACCTTGAACCCATGCCATATAGTCCCAGTCTCCAGGAATACTTGCTCCACTTGTAATCCAGTTCCATTTCTTTGTATAATCATGGGCATATCCTAGTTTCTTTTCTTTCATAAGAACCCAGGTTCCGGCTGGTTTTTCCCACCACCAGTAACCGTTTCTATATCCATTATATACCATATGACTGCTAGTATGCTCTACTTCATCCCAGTTTTTGATATCGTATACACATCTATGGATAGCATCATAGTCCTGTGCATCAAACCAGGCTATTACGTCCCAATCTCCAGTTACAATCCAGGTTCCAATTATATTTTCCCAATTTTGAAACCGTTGCCAGACTTGATTAGCTTTTCCTTCTTTACATTTTATAAAAACATATGCGGATCGATTTTTCCAATCTATTTTCCCACCACCTCTATTTAATTCGTTATAAAGTAATCATTTAAAAAGATATCTTTCAAAATATTAGCAAATATAAAAAAAAAGAAATGGAGATTAAATTAGTATTTTGTATGTTCTCCTTCGACAAAGAATGTTGGTCCAATCTCACCCATTAGTCGCCAATGGTAATCTGTTTCGTTGTATCTTCCGATTCCAACAAATAGGGTATCATTTGCATACTCGTTTTCTCCCAGACTTCCAAACATAAATGGTCCTAAGAAGTATCCCTGTATAAACCATGTAGCATTTTCAACTTCGAAATCAGCAAATCCTGCATAGAAATAACCCCAGTTGGTGTCTCTTTTATAATATCCAAACATCCATCCAGCAGGTATATGCCATTCTCCCCAAATATCAAGACCCCAAACACCGGTAAATTCACCATTTGCCCATTCAGGTGGATCATTAGGTTGTAAGAAGGGACCTACGATTATTTCTGGATTCTGACTACTTAGTATTTTGTTTAATCGGGAACCAATTTTTAATGTGGGTGTTGATACCGAAATACTGATTGGCATTGCAGCAAGTAAAATACATGTTCCAATAACAAACAAGAGTTTTTTCATTATACTTAACCTCCCTTATATTTTTTTAAAATTATAATAAGGAGATAGAATTTAAATGTTTGGTATCGAAATAAAAAAAAATTAATAATCAGAATCAAATGGTACAAACGGGTCTATTACTAGATTTGTATATTTTCTGATTATATTTTCAAGATATCTAAAAATTCTACTATTTAGAATGTCTCTATAGATAATGTGCTTTTCCTTAAGTTGAACAATATTTGTCTTTGATTCCAAGAGCTTTTCTGATACTTCCGGTAGTATTATACATGAAGGATGAATACTATCCATGTATATTGTGTTTTCAGCAACATTGTATGTTGTATTTTGTGCCATTGGATCATCAGTGTTTGGATTGTTTAGAAATCTTGGGTAATTTGAAGAAGATATAGCAATTCTTATCTTATGACCTGAATTCCAGATATATGATGTACTCCACA
>LSSG01000055.1 GCA_001595915.1 Thermoplasmatales archaeon SG8-52-3 | reverse complement strand
TTTCCATTATCGTTTTAAGGTTAAATCATTAAAACATTTAAATGTTATCTAATATTATGGTATATTAATATACCAAATTAGAAAGTTTTATATAATAGATAAGATATAGTATTATATGATGAAAGAAACTACTATATTTAGAGAAGCATTAGGAGATTCTCCTGTAATTAGAGTTCTAGACTTTTTAATTGAAGGGAGAGGATTAGATTATTCATTATCAGATATTACAGAAAATTCAAATATTGGATGGACAACATTACATAGAATTTGGGATAAGTTAGTAAAATTAAACATAGTCATTCCAACAAGAGAAATTGGAAGGGCTAAATTGTTTAAATTAAATGAAGAAAATCCAGCAGTGAAGAAATTAATTAATTTATATGATACATTACTTTATCTTGAAACTGAAGAATATTTTACAAAGGAATTAAAAGCTATAGTTCGTTAGATAATTTAAGTCAAGTTTTTAATGTGAGTTTAAATTTCGTAACATGCAATTGATTTTTTAAAAATAAGAAGATTTTATAGAGTCCGTGGAAAATAACGCGGAGATTCTCGACGAGAAAAGTGACGATAATCGGCGAATAAATGCACCCATCATAACCACTAAATCATATCCGCAATAATAATAAAAAAAGAAATATCATTTTTTTATTTTGCTATGTTTTTGATAATTGCAAAAAATTATAAATATTTGAGTTTTCACCACCTTCAAATTTATGAAAGAAACCTTGGTTGAAAAAGCCGACAAATTAGCCGGTTATACAACATTTATTCTAATTTTTCTAGGAGTAATACAGATTATTTTTGGTGAATATTTTTCCAGAAGCATAGCTCTTACCGCAAATGGTATTGATTGTATTGGCGATGGTTTTGTTTCAGCAGTTGTTTGGATAGGTTTAATGTTTTTTAAAAGGCCAGCAGACAAAAGATTTCACTATGGATATTACAAAATGGAAAATCTTGCTTCTGGAATTGCTGCAGTAGTAATGATAGGTCTTGCAATATATATTGCCTATAGATCAATAAATCAACTCATGGACCCGAATCCTATTGAAACACCTCTTATTGGAGCAATTCTTGCGCTTATCGCAGCCATAATTGCTTTAAGTCTTGGCTTTTATAAATTTAGAAAATCAAAAAAATCAAAAATGGGGTCAGTAAAACTTGAAGCATTTAATACAATAAAAGATGGAACAGCATCAGGACTTACTGTTGTTGCCTTAATTCTATCTTCTCAAGGAATTCTTATTGCTGATGGGATTGTAGGTTTAATAATTGCAATAATAATTATTACAATAGGTTTTGCTGCAATTAAAGAAAGTAGCTATATTCTTATTGATGCATGTGACGGCGAATGTGTTGATATTAGTTTCAGTATAAAGCAAATTGCACAAGATTTTAAAGAGGTAAAATCTGCTAATATTGTAAGATTAAGAAAATCTGGACCGATTTTCCAAGGTGAACTAGAAATAGAAGTTTCTGATGATATGACAATTAAAGAATTTAATAAAATAAAAGAAAATATCAACAATAAAATTACAGAAATATTTCCTGAAATTGAAAGAGTTACAATTACTGCAAAAACAAAAGATTAACCCATATAAAAAATAAATTTTTTCATATTTGAAAATATATTTTAAAAAATCTAAATAACCTAATTAATTTATAATTTAAATCTATATTTCTCGAATTTTTTAGATATACATTAATTTCACAATAATCACTAATATTTTCAATATTTGATATCTTTATTAATCCATTATAGATTTTATTTTTTTGTAGAGGAGAAGTAAGCTCTAAATTAACCAAAGAATGATTCCCATATGATAAATCCTCACCATATTTAGGATAAAACTGCCATTCGCCCCATGTTGGATATTCTGAGATTTCCCAGTCAAGAAATGAATCTAAACCACCAATATTTTCAACAAAAAAACTACCATTTAATATCTCACCAGGTTTTACATCTGTCCAACTAAGACTACCAATGCAATTTAAATCAGGAATTATTTCATTGACCCACCATAAAACTGTACCACCCATAGCATTTGGTCCAACCCCTGTCATATCGATATCTCCATCATTATCGATATCTGCTAGATACGAATCATGAGCATAGGCAGTAAAAATTGGATTATTATCAATAACATATTTTTCATATGAATTTACATCAGTTGGATCATCTGGACGTCGGTACCATTTAAAAATTCCAGTTGTTTGTGAAGGGTCAGCATTCATTCCTATATCTAAATCTCCATCTTTATCAATATCAGCTGTTGATACTCGATTAGCAATATGAATAGAAGGATCTTGTTCAATTATATATTCATTCCAATTTTCTGGGATTCTTGGATTAATTGGAAAAGGATTTTCAAGAAAGCTTATTAGATCATCAAATGCACTTGCCCTTAGAATATCTAAATCATCATCACCATCATAATCAACAAGAAATACATGATAAGAATCTCCAGCAACAGAAATTTTATTCCAATCTGAAATATTTGTTGGATCAATAGGAGCAAAATATATAAACGTACCTGTTGGAGTTCCATAATTTCCGGAATAAATAATATCTGGATTACCATCTTTATCTATATCACCAATCTGAGCGTCTGCGCCAGTTCCTATTGTGTCATCGATAAGATATTCATTCCACAATGATGAATTAAGTGTATTATTTCCACCAGGATTTTCATATAAAAATAATCTTCCCTTATCTGAATATTTATGAGTATCAACTGCCACTACTATATCTAAATCTCCGTCTGAATCAATATCACCTAATCCTGAAGAACGAGCACCAAGAAGCCCAGTAAAATTACTACTTGCTATAACAGTCTTTATCCATGAATCAGTTGGATTTGTTGGTTTTTTATACCATACTACAGATCCATTTCCTAGATTATAATTCGTCCAACTCTCAGATAGACTTAAACCAATAATATCTCTTAAGCCATCTCCATCTATATCACCTATTTGAATATCATGAGCATTCGGAAGAAAAGGATCTACTAAATATTTTATCCAGGCTTCATTTATAGGGTCAGTTGGTTGTTTATACCAAACCACAACCTCGCTTCTATAGGCATCTACTACTAAATCTGGTTTATCATCATTATCAACATTTTCAACAATAATATTATGAGCCCCATCTAAATTGTTGTCAATTACAATTCTTGCCCAATTTCCTTGTAAATTAGTTGATAAGAAATCGTAATTTAATAAATCAAAATTTGTTTTTTGAATTTCAGAACCATAAATTGGATATATAGAAATCGATGAAATCAAAAAAAATGCAATTACTATAAATCCTAAACTTTTTCGCATATTTTAGTTTCACCTTATAATTAAACTTATAAGCTTAATAATTATTTATTTTTTGTTATTTCTATATAAAAACTATTAAAAAATTTATTAACCTTCATTATTTTTATAGGAAACCTTAACTATTTTATTTTAATTTTACCACTGATGAACAAGTCATCAAAAAAACCTGAAATTATTCTACATGTTGGAATGCATAAAACTGGAACTACTTTTCTTCAATGGAATGTTTTTCATTTTATTGATGCAAACTACCTTTGGCATGTTTTTTATAAGTCTTGGTTAAAAGAAATATTAAAACCAGAAAAAAAAGTAAATTATGAAAAAATCAAAAATAAAATTTCAAAAATTCTAAGAAATGATAAAATAAATATTATTTCAGAAGAAAACATTTACACTTATCAATTTACTAAAAAAGATGATAGATTTGTTCTACTTGATAGGATAAAAAAGGTTTTTCCTGAGGCAAAAATTATTATTGGTACAAGAAAAAAGGAAGAAAATCTTGTTTC
Organism: Thermoplasmatales archaeon SG8-52-3; assembly: GCA_001595915.1. Classification (GTDB taxonomy): domain Archaea; phylum Thermoplasmatota; class E2; order DHVEG-1; family DHVEG-1; genus SG8-52-3. The sequence goes on along the minus strand of LSSG01000055.1, from coordinate 9,514 downwards.
TTGGTATGTAGAGTATGTTGCTGTTGGTGGAGTTTTAGATTTCCAAGGATTTTTAGATAAACATATGAATTTAGAAAAACTAGATTATGAACCTTATATAAAAAAATTAATTGAATACTATGGAAAAGAAAATGTCTTTGTTTATAGTATGGATGAACTGAGAAAAAATCAAGAAAACCTGATAAAAAATATTTGTAAATTTATTGGTGTAAAACAACCAGAGAAATATCGTAAAAAACCAGCTAGAGTAGGATACGGTCCAAAAGCCCTTAAAATATCCTTATTTATAAATCGTTTTTTTAAAACCCCCGTAAACGAGAATGGATTAATTCCATGTTGGGGACCTATACTTCCTCAAAATATTATTTTTCACAGCTTTATTGTTAAATTATTTCCAAAAAAGAAAATCACATTAGAATATTTAAAAAAAATGAAAATAGAATAATATAAAAAATAAGGAAAAAATAGATTTATTTTTTATTTATACATTTTTTAAGATTTCTATTACATATTTGTATGTTTTACCAACAGTACTTACATGTAATTGTTCCTCTGGAGAATGTGGATATTTTAAAGTGGGACCGATTGATATCATGTCCATTCCAGGGAATTTTTCACCAATAATTCCACATTCAAGACCTGCATGGATTGCTTCGACTTTCGGCTCTTTCCCATACATTTCTTTGAATATTTTCTTTGAAAGTTTTAGAATTTTTGAATCAAGATTCGGCTTCCATCCGGGATATGGTTTTTCTTCAGTTACTTTTGCATTAGATAGTTCTGCAATTGCGTGAATCCTATCACGCAAGTCTTGAAGCGATGAATTAATAGAACTTCTGGTACTAAGATGAATGAGTGCATTTTTTTCATTGAATGTAACAGATGCAAGATTAGTTGATGTTTCAACAAGATTTGGAATATCATAACTCATCTTATCTATTCCATGTGGAAGACCATGTAATAGGTTCAGAATTTTATTTTGCGAGTCCTTTGTAAGTGTTGAAGAAAGTTTACTAATATCTTCTATATCCATGTTAAAATTTGGATCAATAGGCTTTATTTCCTTTAAAATATCATTTTCTTCATTTTTTAATATATCTATAAATTTGTTCTTATCAGCTTTTTTTATTGATACTTTTGCATACGCCTCTCTAGGTATTGCGTTATGTTTGTCCCCACCTTTCATTTCAGTTACATAGAAATCATAGTCATTTGATGCTTTCCAAAGCATTCTTGAAAGTAGTTTTACAGCATTTCCACGTTGTTCATGAATATCAACACCTGAATGACCACCTCTTAAACCAGAGATTTTTATAATAATGCTATTCAAATCACTATTTATTGACTGGTTTTTAATTGGCACTTCGATTTTAGAGTCTCCACCTCCCGCACAACCAACCGTAACTACTCCAAAATCTTCACTATCCAAGTTAAGTAATATTTTACCAGTTATCATATCTGACTCCATTGCAAAAGCACCAGTTAGACCTGTTTCTTCATCAACAGTAAACAATGCCTCGATTGGTCCTAATTTCAAGGATTTATCTTCAAGTATTGCAAGACTCATTGCAAGACCAATTCCATTATCAGCACCTAGTGTTGTACCATCTGCTGTTAGATAGTCGCCATCTAGTTTAAGTTTTATTGAATCCTTTGAAAAATCAAAAATAACATCACTATTTTTTTCGCAAACCATATCCATATGACCTTGTAAAACAACAGTAGGCTTATTTTCCATTCCTGAGCTAGCATTTTTAAAAATAACAATATTTCCTATATTATCTGTTTTCGATTTCAAATTTTGTTTCTTTGCAAAATCAATAACATACTTTCTAATTATTTCTTCATGTTTTGAACATCGAGGTATTTTTCTAATTTCATCAAAATGTTTCCAAACGAGTTTTGGTTCTAAATTATCAAGTACTGACATATGTTAATCCTCCCAATAATGCAGAACTGGTATTACACCATCAAATTTAAAGATTACTTGGAAAACTTAGAAATTATTTATATAATAATCTTATATTCAGTAAATGAAACGGAGGCTATTTATCTATGGATTGGGGAATGAAAAATAGACTATCAAAAATAATAAAACCAAAAGATGGACACACAGTTATGCTTGCAGTTGATCATGGATATTTCATGGGTCCTACAACAGGTCTTGAGAAACTTGACCAAATGGTAAACCCTCTTATCCCTTATGCTGACGTTCTTATGCCAACAAGAGGTGCATTAAGAAATTATATTTCCCCTGATACAGAAATTCCAATATGTCTTAGAGTATCTGGTGGAACTAGTATTTTAAATGAAAAAAATCTTCTTCATGAAGGAATAATTGTTTCAATAGAAGATGCAATTAGACTAAATGTTTCAGCTGTTGCATTTTCAATACTTGTTGGTCAACCTTTTGAAAGAGATACTCTTCTTGGTTTTACTCAAATTATTGATGATGCAAATAGATATAATATACCTGTTCTTGCAGTTACTGCTGTTGGAAGAGGTCTTGGAAAAGATGCAAAATATCTATCACTTGCTTCTAGAATGGCAGCTGAGCTTGGAGCAAGTATAGTAAAGACTTATTTCTGTCCCAATTTTGAAAAGGTAGTTGATACTTGTCCCGTCCCTATTGTTATTGCTGGTGGAAAGAAAATCCCTGAAAAAGATGCAATTCAAATGGCCTATGATGCACTTCAGGCAGGAGCAATTGGTGTGGATATGGGTAGAAACATTTTCCAAAGTAGTGACCCCGTCAGTATGATTAAGGCAGTAAATGCTGTTGTTCATAAGAAATACTCTCCAAAGGAAGCATATGATTTATTCAAATCAAAGAAAAAATAATTTTTTACAAACTCGATAACTTTAAATAAATAGTGACATTAACCTTGTAAAAAAACAAAATGGGGAGAAAATATGTTATTATGGATAGGAATAATCATAATCATAATAGTAGCATTTTTTCTATTGATTTTCTGGGGTTATTATAATAGAATAATCCGAATGGAGAATCGAATAGATAACTCATGGGCTCAAATAGATGTTCAACTAAAAAGAAGAGCAGATCTTATTCCAAATCTAATGGAAACTGTAAAAGGATATATGAAGCATGAAAGAGAAGTTCTTGAAAATGTTACAAAGGCACGATCTGCACTTATGACTGCAAAATCTCATCAGGAAAACATTGATGCAGATAACATGCTAACAGGTGCATTGAAATCCTTATTTGCAGTAGCTGAAAACTACCCTGATTTAAAGGCTAATCAGAATTTTATGCAATTACAAGATGAATTGACTCATACTGAGGATAAAATCGCCTATTCACGTCAACATTTCAATGATGTAACTCTTGCCTATAACAATATAATTGAAACATTTCCAGGTCTTTGGTTTGCAAAGAGAATGAATAGAAAAACAAGGGATATGCTAAAGATACCCGAAGCAGATAGAGAAACTCCAAAGGTAAAATTTTAAATTAAATAAATTAACCTGATATCATGGAAAAAAAACTCCTTGTTGAAGACCATATTAGGAGAAACAAACGCCAAACGATAGTAATTTGTTCATTTATGGCATTTTTATTTATTGCTGTGGTGCTTTCTATTGGATATATTCTATTTGCAGGAAATATAATTATTGCAATGATATTTGCAATACCTATTGCAGTTGGATATGTGTTTATTACTTACTCAATATCTGTTCAAACAGTACTTTCCGCAGCTAAAGCAAGACCTGCAAACCCAAATAACCGAGAAGAAAAACTTTTCATTTACAAAGTTGAGGAAATGGCAATTGCTGCAGGTCTTACTATGCCAAAAGTTTATGTTCAGGATTCTGACAATATTAATGCATTTGCTACTGGTAAAAAACCAGAAGAAGCTGTAATTTGTGCAACAACTGGTGCACTTAGAAAATTAAAAACAGATGAGCTTGAAGGAGTAATGGCTCATGAAATGAGCCATATAAAGAATAATGACATACTAATAATGACAGTAACTGTTGCTGTTGTTGGTGCAATTGCTCTTATTTCAGAACTTGTTTTTTGGTCTTTATTTTGGGGTGGTGGTGCAAGAGGAAGAAAAGGCGAAGGCAATGCAATTATAATCGTACTAGCAATTATTTTTGTGATACTTGCACCAATTTTTTCAAGATTAACTTATCTAGCAATATCTAGAAAACGAGAATATCTTGCTGATTCAAATGGAGCTTATTTAACTAGAAATCCAGAGGGTCTTGCAAAGGCTTTAGAAAAAATCAAAGAAGATCACCCGAGAAGCAAACCTAAAGGATCAAAAACAGTGGCTCCTCTCTATATTGCAAATCCTTTCAAAAGAGTATCAGTAAATTCTATTTGGGCTACACATCCTCCAATAGATGAGAGAATTAAAAGACTTAGATCAATGTAACTAACTTATTGTTTGTAAAGCTGAATATCTTGACTGATTTTGATATCAAGTTTCTTTGGTATATCGAGTTGAGCTTGTATTTTCCACTCAGTTTTCCCAGTTCCAACAGCTACTGCACTAAGAAATGTTCCTGCAGAACCTAGTTTATCTTCAAGTGAATCCTGTATTGCTTGTTGACTTGTTCTTGGATCAAGAATGTCTGGTGGAATTTTAAGTTCAAAAGGAACTTGTTCTTTCTGGTAGTCTTTTTCTCCAGAAATCGGCATATCAAAATCATAAATCTTTTTCCATTCCCATTTATTTCCATGTCTTACCTTTCTAACACCAACCAAAGAAACTTTTAATTTTCTTGCATAAGCTGGTTTTTTCAAATTTAGTGTAACAGTTCCTTTTGCTGTTTCTCCAGGCGAAAAATTATATTTCTCCAGCTCCAAAGATATCTTAGGTGGTCCAAATAATCCCATATTATCAATCCTTCCTCAAATATTTACCTTTGCTAAAGGTAACATATAATAAATAATTAAAGTTTTCACATCTTGGTTTTCCAATGGAAAAAATGAAAGTTGCAATGTACTATAATAACAATGATGTTAGACTTGAAGAAATGCCAATTCCAGAGATAAATAATAAAGAAATTCTTGTAAAAGTTAAAGCCTGTGGTATATGTGGAAGTGATGTGATGGAATGGTACAGGTTGAAAAAAGCACCAAGAGTGCTTGGTCACGAAATGTCTGGAGATATTGTAAAAATTGGAAAGAGTATAACAAAATTCAAAGTTGGAGACAGAATTTTTGTATCTCATCATATACCATGCAATACCTGTAATTATTGTAAAAATGATCAACATACTATTTGTGACACACTTCATTCTACAAATTTTGATCCTGGTGGATTTTCTGAATTTCTAAGAGTTCCTGAAATTAATGTAGATTGCGGGGTATTTAAACTCCCAGAAGAAATATCTTATCAAGAGGGAGCATTTATTGAGCCATTGGCATGTGTAATCAGAGGTTTAAGAATTTCAGAAATAAAACCTGAACAAAATGTTTTGGTAATAGGTAGTGGTGTTGCTGGTCTTTTAAATATTAAACTTGCAAAAGCAATGGGTGCAAAAAAAATTTTTGCAACAGATATTAATGAATTCCGATTAAAGAAAGCAAAAGAAATAGGTGCAAACCAAGTATTTAATGCAAAAGAAAACATTATTGAACAAATTAAAAAATACAATAATGGATGTCTTGCAAACCTTGTAATTTTATGTGCAGGAGTACCTTCCGCTGCCAGGCAATCCTTGGAAACAGTTGCTGCTGGTGGAACAATTCTATTTTTTGCTCCAACTGAACCTGGTGTAGAAATACCTTTTCCTTTGTTTGATTTATGGAACAAACAGATAAAAATGGTTTCTACATATGCAGGAGCGCCAAGAGATATTAAAGAAGCTATAGAATTAATCAAAACTAAAAAAGTTACAGTAAATGATTTAATAACTCATAGATTTTCATTAAAAGAAGCAGAAAAGGGTTTCAAACTAACTGCACAAGCAAGTAATTCAATAAAGATAATCATAGAGCCGCAGAAGTAGAATTTTTAATTATTTTTTATTAAAAGTTTATAATAAACAATATTATTTTGGTGTGTAATGAAAAAAATAAAAGCCGTCTGGGAGCTCCTTAGACTTGAACATGGAGTAATGATTGCAATTGCAATTTTTATTGGTTCCTTGATAGCTTTAAAGGGAGAAGGATTTCCCGCATTTGATAAGTTTATACTTACTTTTTTTACTGCATTATTTCTTGAAGCTAGTACTTTTGCTTTAAATGATTATTATGATTTAGAAATTGATAAAAAAAATAAAAGAACTGATAGACCCCTTGTTAGAGGAGATTTATCACCAAAATCCGCTCTTTATTTATTTTTTATATTATTTCCTCTTGGAATTATTTTTTCTTTTTTTGTTAATATTGCATGCTTTACAATTGCATTAATTACTGCAGTTCTAGCAATTATTTATGATGCAAAAATGAAGAAAATAAAGCTTCTTGGAAATTTTTATATTGCTTATGTTATGGCAATTCCTTTTATTTTTGGTGGAGCAGCTGTGTTAGGTAATCATGGAATTTCTTTTGAAATCGATCCTGCAATTTATATTATTGCATTAATTGCTTTTTTTGCAGGTTCAGGTAGAGAAATTATGAAGGATGTTATGGATTTTAAAGGAGATATTAAAAAAGGAGTCAAGTCGTTTCCGAAATATATTGGAACTCGTAGATCAAATATTCTTGCTGGTTTATTTTTTATAGTAGCCATTGTTTTAAGTTTTTTTCCTTTTATTATGAGACAATATCAAATTTATTATCTGAATTATTCTTATCTTTTCCTAGTTTTTATTACAGATATTATGCTATTAAGTACAACTTTTCATTTGATTTTTAAAAAGAAACCTAATTTGAAAGTTTATAGAAGTTTTACATTATTTGCAATTTTCATTGGGCTTCTTGCTTTTTTAATACCAATTTTAATATTGATTTTATTTGGAGGATAACACAATGTTTCAAAGTGACTTATTAGGTGTAAGTCTTGTATATATTTATGTAGCTGTTCTTTTATTTATAACAGAAAAGGTTCTTCATAAATATCCTGAAATCAGTAGGAAGGTTCTCCATATAATGGTTGGAAATATTGCATTTATTCTGCCCATTTTTGAAACAAAAGAAATCATGGCTTTTATTGCAGCTGGACCTTTTATTTTCTTTACATTTCTTATGAGTCCTTATACTCCGATTAAATCTATTCGAGGTAAAACATCTGCTGCAGGTCATGGTATGGGCCTTGTATATTATTCGATTACATGGACAATTCTTGCATATTTATTTTTTGATAATATGGTTGTAATTGCTATTGGAATTCTGGCAATGTCTTATGGTGATGGATTTGCATCGATAATCGGTATAAAATATGGAAAAAAGAAATACAATATATTTGGTGATGAAAAAAGTTATATAGGCTCAATTGCAATGTTTATTTTCACTTTTATTACTGTTATTGTTGCAATTATTTATTATAATGTTTCAATTACCGCCTACCTGCTATTAATTCTTATTTTTATTTCACTTATTGCCGCATTAATAGAAGGATTAACTCCAAAAGGATTTGACAACCTAACTGTTCCTTTTGTTGCAGCTTTTCTATATTGGTTATTTTTTCTAATGTGAGAATATGAAGATTATTATTGTTGATGGACTTGATGGTGTTGGAAAGGATACACAGGCAAGGTTGATTAAAACAAGATATGAAAAATTAGGTAAAAAAGTAATTATAAGATCTCATCCTGAATCTGATAATTATTTTGGAAGAAAAGCAAAAAGGGCACTTCTTGGAAAGGGAAAGATAAACAAATTAAAAGCTTCGATTTTTTATATGTTGGATGTTTTGCGCTCGATAAGAAAATATTATCGAAAAAAAAATTTTGAAGTACTTATAATGGTTAGATATCTTGTTGGAACAGCGTACTTACCAAAAACACTTGCAGAAATTGCATACAAATTTTTTGAAAATTTTGTACCTATCTCAAAATATATGTTTTTTCTTGATGCTTCCCCTGAAATTTTACTTAAACGAGTTGAAAATAGAAAAGAAAAGGAAATGTTTGAGACTCTTGAAGAGTTTGAAAATGTAAGGAAAAAAGCACTTCATCTTGTTAAAAATTGGAATATTATTGATATTTCAGGCTCAATTGAAAATTCATTTTCAAAGATTGAAAATATACTTGATAAATTAGATAATAAAAATTAATATTAAGATATTATCCTTTTTACAACTTCTTTAAGATGTGGAACTGTATTGTAATTTGTAATTTCTGAAGGTTTTATCCAGTGATATTCTGAATGCTCCCAATCTATTTTAATTTTAGTTTTTTCTTTTATTCTAAATAGGAAAACAAATATTTCCCAATCATATCTTTTTTGTAAGTAAAAATCAGTAAATAAAATAGGTTCTAATTTTTTAATAAAATCAATATCTTCTTTATTTATTCCTACTTCTTCTTTTATCTCTTTAATTGCTGTTTCATAGGGTTTTTCGTTTTTTTCAACATAACCTGCAACACCACCCCATAAACCCTTGTAAGTTTTTACTTTGTCACTTCTTTTTAAAATTAGAAGTTTTCCATCTTTATTTAATAATAAAGAAGTTGCAACCCTTTGCATGTTAGAACCTTTTACAAATATAATCTAAAACAGATTCAAAAATTGCTTTTCCATCTCCTAAATTACTATTAAGTTTTGATATTGTCCAATCTGGATGCTGGTGTTTATAATAAGTTCTTTCAGGATGCGGCATCATACCAAATACATTACCAATACTATTACAAATTCCAGCAATATTTGATATTGAACCATTTGGATTCCAGGGGTATCCTGAATAATTTCCATCAGAATCAACATATCTAAAGACAATCTGATCATTTTCTTCTAATTTTTTTAAATATCTTTCTTGTTTATCTAGAGGAAATAATAACTTACCTTCTGCATGGGCACTTGGTATTAATCTAATACCATTTTTTGGAATTTTTAAAGTAAATTTACATTTACCATTATTTTCATGTTTGAGAAGAGTAGGTCTGCATTCAAATCTATTTGAATCATTAATACTTAGACAAGCATCAGGCAAAGGACTCAAAATATTATCAATTCCAGGTAGAAGTCCTAATTCTATTAAAACCTGAAATCCATTACAAACTCCTAATATTGGATATTCTTGTTTTACAAATTCTACTAAATCTTTATTGAGCTTGCTTTTAATTCTTGCAGCAAATATTGCACCAGCTCGGATATAATCCCCAGCAGAAAATCCACCTGGAATCATAAGACACTGGAACTGAGAAATATTTCTTTTTTCATCTTTATTACAATCAATATTTAATAATTGTTTCAAATGAACAAATTCAGGTTTTGCACCTAACCTTTTGAATGCATCAAGAGACTCTTGTTCGCAATTAGTCCCTTCAATTCTTAATACTCCTATCTTTACGTCCTCAATTTTCAAATTTTCACCAATATTTAATACCATAATAGCATCTCTAATATTTCTTTTTTAACAAATTTTATATACGA
>LSSG01000054.1 GCA_001595915.1 Thermoplasmatales archaeon SG8-52-3 | reverse complement strand
TACAATATCAAAATCAAATAATGCAGCATCAGTATCTGCTGAGATTGTACTGTATTGTGTTGTTCTGTCGCTGCCCACACTTGATGTTTGAAATACAGCATAATATGGATCTTCAATTAGTTCACCGGTATGATCATAACGACTTTGTCCTGTCATACCAATTATATCACAATCTGCAATAAAACCCTGACCATCAGGTAGCAGTCCACGGGCATCAGCATTACCTGTTCCATCACCAAAGCAAATACCAACACAAGCTGTACCATGAGATTCGCTATTAATTGTCAAATGATTCTCCCCTTACACCTTCTCCTGTGAATCCTGCTACTGTTTCAATATAATTTGCTCCACCTATCTCACGACCAATATCCATATCAGGTTCATAATCACTCCATCGATCAATGAAATTAACCTCATTCATTCGAGCAACCAAAAATAACTGTTCTGGCGTCAATGTTGCTTGTACTAAAACTTTTCCACCATTTGCTGTATTTACAATTCCACCAATGTTTTCGATTTTCTCAGCTAAAGTATTTTTCATATCAATTGTATGAACCTGTATATTGTAACGTTGAAGAGGATATATCTCTTGAGCATTTTCAAAGTTATCAAGCATGAATTCCTCAAGTCTATATGCTGGATGATAAGGACCAATCCATCTGACATAAGGAATTAATTCAACTTCTTCTCTAACCGATTCACTCATTTCAACAAGATAAGCGTATTGGGCGATATATTGATATACAGAACCACCAAGTTCAGTTATTTCGTTTTTGAACTCTTCAAGTGGTTGAGTGTAGAATTGTACAATAAATAAGTTTGTGTCAGCACCTGATTCTAATGTTGATTCAACAACAGGTAAATTGTTTAATGGATCAAAATGCTCATATCTGAGGCCTAATTCATAAAAAGCTTGTACTGTTCTAACAATAGTATTTCCACCATTTAAGGAAATCGAGTAGAATGGTAAAATATCACCATTATCATTTTTTTGTTCCCATAATTTTAATACAACATCTGTATTTGAGACACTAATATATTTTTCATTAATTATGTCCTTAAAGATATCCAAAGGTTTTTCTTCATTGTTTAGAATATTACCTGTTACATTTGTTGCTGCTGCAAAAAATAATGTAAAGATAACAATTCCCATTTCCAATTTAATTAAATTCTTCATATTTTTATTACCCCCACAATATAATTTATTTAACTATTGTTAACTTTATCTAAACATATAAGTGTTTCGATATAAAATCTGTATTTGTTTTTTATAAATTCCCTAATTTAAAAAATAAGATTAAAAAATAATAAAAATAAGGATAGGGGTCTGAAGGGAGATAAAATATGAAAGAGGTGAAAAATATTTTTTTATATCCAGACCCCCATTTTTTGTTAATTATTTTTTAATTTCCATTTGGAATTTGTAGTCCATTTGCTCTTTTAGCAAAGCCTATAAAAAATGTATAACTCTTTTGAGGTATCTTTCGTGCTACATAAAAAAACATTCCAGTAAACCTAGATATCATACCAACCTGTGAACCTTTTAAAACCCTAAATTTTAGAGCTAATGGTTTTAAAATAATTGTTCTATCTTTTAACAGCTCCCCTGAGGTATAATGCCATAATATTAGTTTTTTCCTAATTTTAATTGATCCTTTCTTTATTGGATTAACTTTATAGCTATGTCCACTACTAATAACATATGTTCTGAAGGCAAATATTTTAGAAAATAATGTTTTAATAATTGAGAATATCCCAAGTTTATTTCCTCCTAATATGTTATTGATTATGGTTTTTATTTCTTGCCAACTTTGAGCTGACTCGATTCTATCAATTAGAACTGATATTGTATTTTGAATTTCAGCTAATTCCTCTTGAGATATATAGATTGTTTTTGTATTTACGATTTCATCTGAATCTAGTGTTGCTATTTCTATTGGTATTTTTTCATTATTTTCTTTTATTGCATTTGTTTCACTTGCCTCAACAATACCTAATGGTACTGTAATTAAAAGCAATATAATCCATATTGCTAAAATTTTTCTTTTGCCTTTCATCTTTTTCACCAATTACTTTTGTTAAAAAAAGCAGATTAATATTGTGACCAAATTATAATCAGTAAAATTTAGAATTGAAACATATAGTTTCATAATGTTTATTTGAAAACAGTTATTAAAAACAAAATGAAATGATTAGTACCATTATTAGTAATATTTGAAATTATTTATACCAACAAGTTTTTTATATGTATAATCCATAGTTGTCATTATGGTAACAATTAGCCATATAGTAAATAAAATGGTTGATGAAAGAATTTATCTTTATGAAGCCTTGAGTAAAGGAATAGCGTCTTATGGTTCGGTTGCCAAACATCTAAAACCAGAAATTGAAAAAGAATTGAAAAGAGAAGTGGATCATTTTGCAATAGTTACTGCACTTAGAAGATATGCAGAAAAACTTGTTACAAAATTTAACGATATAAAATTTGATACAAAATATTCTGAAGTAAATCTAAAAACACATATAATAGATATAAATGTACTAAAAACTCAGGATTTATTTGATAAACTTAAGCGTTTCTATGATTTAATTAATTTTGAAAAAGGAGACATCTTGCATGTTATTTATGGTAGATCTCATGTTGCAATTGTAACCAATGAACGTTACAAAGAAAAAATTTTAAATCTTTTACAAAATCAAAAAATTAAAAAAATTGAAGAAAATCTTGTAGCTTTATCCTTTACAGTTGGTAAAAATCGAATTGAAGAACCCGGGGTTCTTTTTAAATTAACACGTAGTCTTGCTTGGGAAAATATCAATGTAATTGAAATAATCTCAGTTGATCTTGAAGTTACATTTATTGTAGATAAAAATGATGCTGTAAAGGGATATAATGCACTAGAAAAATTAATCATTTGAAAAAAAACCTATTAATTTTTTTAAAAATTACGAAACAATAAAAAAAAATTTAAAGATATCTATATTTATATATAATAAAATGGAGGCATTAAATGAAAATTAAAAATTATAAAAAATGCTTATCAATTTTGTTTGTTTTCATATTTATAATTTCAACTTGTATTCCAGCATTTGGCTTAAATATTAGTTCAATAAAAGATAGTAAAAATGATAGCACAAATATAAATATAAAATATTTAGAAATTGAACTTTCTTTTTCTTACCCAGAAATTGTTAAACATGGCAAATATTGGGTTGTAAGAGTAAAAGAAACAAATCATAATCAATATGTACTTTTTGAATTAGATCCTGGAAAACCAGTTTTACCAGTTAATATTTCATTTTTCAAGCTTGCTTTTGGTTCAGATATAATTGATATTAATTATGAGCATTCAAAGCCTGAAATTATAAACTTAACCGGTAGACTGACTTTTTGTAGAGCTTCCCATGATAGTCAAATATTTGGTCGAAATGAAATCAATATGGATGCAACCATTTATGATAATAATGATCCTTACCCTTCGGACTGGGTATTGAATAATACAGGAGGAGGATTGTCAGAAGGTGAACATACAACTTTTTTAACAGTTAGAGTTTATCCAGTTAGATACTTACCTTTAGGTAATCAACTTCAATTTATTGAAAATATTATTGTTAATATAAGCTATATTGAGCCGTCCTATCCGATTTTAGGAGATAATGATATCTATGACTTATTAATCATATCTCCGTTAAGGTTTAAAAGCACTCTCAAACCACTAATAAATCATAAGAATAAATTTGGAGTGAGAACAAAATTTGTTACACTAAATTTTATTTATGATAAAATTTGGTATGGCCGAGATGAAGCAGAAAAGATTAAATTATTTATAAAAGAAGCAATTGAAAATGCAGGTATAAAATATGTTCTGCTTGTAGGAGGGCTAAAAAACCAAAGGTTCAAATGGCATTTACCTGTAAGATATAGCAGGGTTGTACCACCTAGTGAACAAGAATATCCTGAACAATCGTTTTTGAGCGATTTGTATTATGCAGATATATATGATAGTGTAGGGCAGTTTTCTAGTTGGGACTCAAATGGTGATGGAATTTTTTCAGTTTGGAATGATACTTATAAAGAAGATATGGACCTGTATCCTGATGTATATCTTGGTAGACTTCCATGTAGAAACATTAGAGAAGTAAGAATAATGGTCAAGAAAATAATAAATTATGAAAAGAGCAACAAAAAGGAAGAGGAATGGTTTAATAACTTAATTCTTGTAGCAGGAGACTCCTATAATGATACTAACCACTATAACGAAGGAGAACTGATATCAGAAAAGGCAATAGAACTTATGCCTGGAATGAACCCAATAAGAGTTTACGCAAGAAAAAACGAAAGTATGGATATAAATAGAAAAACAATAAATTCTGCTATGAACCAAGGAGCAAGCTTTGCCTATTTTTGTGGACATGGCAGTCCTGGAAGTTGGTCTACGCATTTTCCACCAGATGGAATAAATTGGACAAAAGGCTATGAACTACCAGACATGTTTTTATTAAGAAACAGAGGAAAACTACCAATCACTGTTGTTGGTGGTTGTCATAATGGACAGTTTGATGTGACAATGCTTAATCTATTGACTGGTTTCAAAGCCGCTTGGTATTCATATACTTGGGCGCCTAGATGCTGGAGTTGGTATTTGACTGTCAAAAAAGGAGGAGGAGCAATTGCTATAATTTCAAATACTGGTCTGGGAACTCATGGTGATGGGGATATGGATAATAATACAATTCCAGACTATTTGGAAATATTAGATGGATGGCTTGAACTTAGATTCTTGGAGCTTTATGGATCGGAAGGAAAAGATATTCTTGGTCAAAATCATGGTGACACATTAACCGGTTATTTAAACAAATTCCTTGGAGATGATTCTAGGATGGATGTTAAAATGGTACAACAGTGGGAATTGATGGGTGATCCAAGCCTAAAAATCGGCGGATATGATAAAATATAATTTTAAAAAATCTTCCTGGTAAGTTTTATATCCTGCGCAGTTAGCCCTTCTTTATCATAGGCTACTACTTTTATGATAAATATACCAAAAAAACTAAAGCTGAATAGGCTTCTTTTCCAACCATAGGTATAAGGTGCATCAGTGTCAGTTCCCTTTAATATCCCATTTATATAAAACTCTACCTTTTCTATTCCAGAATCTTCATCGGAGGCTATTGCCTCAATTGTTATACTTCCAAATATCTTAGAAAACCGTATAAATCTTGGAAGAATCTTAAAATCTCCAAGATAAAGTCCTTTCTCGGGTTTTACTATATATACTTCAGGAGCTTGATTTTCCACGCCTTTTTCTCTAACATTGAAGCTCCAGGTAGGTCCAGAACTAGTTGCGTTTTGATTATCCCATGCAACGATTTTCCAATAATAAGCAGTTTCATATTCCATTGTTCCAGGATCATAACTTTTCTCAGATTGTTTCCAAGATACCTGTGGTGGTGGATTGGTAGAACCAAAATATACATCAAATTTTAGGGAATCGCCATCAGGGTCACTGCATTGCCATGATAAATCTGCTTCAATGTCTATATTTGTGCCACCATTAGGTGGTGAAGGATTATTTGGCTCATATGGAGGGTTATTTTCACCAATTCGGCCCATAACTGATTCGTCTGCATACCCGTTATCATCATTAATAATACCCATTGTGACCTGTATATTATCAGGTTCTATATCGCCAAAATCGTCACCATGATTATCATAATGCTCATTACCATCCCAAATAACACTATCTGAATATGTCCCTCCTGCAGCAATTGTAATATCTTTATTGAAAGCATAATCTAGAAATCCAAAATGATATGGATTACCATAATAAGTATCATATCTGGAAATTATCTCTGTTATACATGCCCTAATATGACCATTATACTCAGAATTATCATTATTTTCAATTGTGATATCAACTTGAATAGTACCAGAACCAAGCCATGAAACAGTAATATCTGCAGATATATCTGCAACATCCCTATTTCCACAATTATTGAGTGCATTTGTTAGTAATATTGGATAATTACCAACGATTTGTTCATAACCACCATCAAAAATTGAATTTGGTACAGCCAAAATACTATAGTTCTGTGCCCATTTATCAACTTCCTCATTAAGAACATATCCCTCATGGTCAAATCTGATCATTTCAACATAAAGAAATTCATAATCTCCAGAGATATATTCGTCATATATACTTTGACTCCACTCATCGCAATTTTTACAGGATTGACCAGTACAAATCTCAGTAAAAACAGAATGAGTGTAACCTTGTATAGGAGTTGGCTCATTTATCTCATTTTTTGATGATGAAACACTATTAAAAATAGGAAATATTAGTATAAAGATTAGAATAATTGCAATTTTCTTTTTAATTTCTAATCCCCCTTAATTAACATTTGTTAATATATTTAGGGAGTTATAATCTTTACTATATATTATCTACAATAAAAAATAAAAAAAGGAAGAAGTGAAAAAAATTAATTTTCCTACTTCTTTTTAAGATATGGAAGACCGGTTCTCTTGTTTACACCAACGGAATATCCTGTTGGTAGTTCACAGGGTGATCCACTCTTTGGTTGTCTCTTACTAAAGAAATAAATAGTTTGATTTTTTCCACCCTTAAGCTTTACACTTCTTGTATATAAAGTCCATCCTTCATGTGTATATGCCATTATTTATACCTCCTTACCAGGAATATATAACTTATGATTTAAATCTTTCCTTATTTCCTTCTATAAAAATAGATAGATTCAAAGAAACATAATAAATAGTATTTATAATACATAAATTTATAAGGGGGACATTATTCCGGCTGTGAAATAAGGCGATTATAATGATAAATGCATACATATTAATACACATAAGTCCAGGTAATACAGATAAAATTATAAATCAGTTAAGAAAAATTGAAAATATTGCTAAAATCTCGGTTGTTGCTGGGGAGTATGATATTGTCGCTAGAGTTCAGGTTAAAAGTCTAGAAAGATTATTGAAAACTACAGATAAGATACAGATGATTAAAGGGGTGAGTAAGACAACTACCCAAGTAATTGAAAAAGAAATAACATTATGAAAATAAGAAAAAAATATTTATTATATGTTCTTGCTTTTTCTTCTGCAATACTTGCTGCATTACTATCAGGTATCGATGTAGTTATAGGGCAATTCCTAAAAAATCCTTTGATACTTGGTTTGTCAATTTTTTACTTTGGATTTTTAATGGCAATAATTTTCACTGGGTTTTTCTCAATTTCATATAAAGGCAAGAGCATTGGTGAAAGAACAATTGATCCAAGTTTTAAAAAAATTAGATTTCCTAAAAAAGTGGAAATAAAATATCATATATTAAGTGGAGCGGGTAATGCAATTTTTACTATTGGCTACTTTTGGTTGTTGATTTTAATAAAAGACCCGTCACTTGTTTTACCTTTTTCTCAAGTTGTTATTTTATATCTTGTAATTATTGAGTCTATAACTGAGAAAAACACTCCAACTCTTATTGAGATACAATCTTCAGTTATTGTAACTTTAGGAGCAATACTTGGGTCTATCAGTCTTTCAGGAACAATTAGTTTAGAATCTCTTGTAATTGTCTTTTTAGTCATAAACCCCGGATGGGCTCTTCAATCAATATACCAAAGAAAAATAAAAATGATGAAAATTAATAATAGACCAAATGACTCTTTAAATATCCGTTTGTGGAATGTTGCTTTTGCTTGTTTGTTTACAATGGTTTTCGTTATAATATATGATTTCTATAGCGGATCTAACAATTTTATAGAGTCATTATATGCAATTATAAATCAATTTGGTTGGCTATCTTTAGTTGGAATTGGTACTTTTTTCAGTTATATATTTTATATTAGAGCCTTAGGTATAGGTAAGGCAAGTGTTACTCAAGCAGTGAAATCCTCAGTAATTATATTTACAATTCCTGTTTCAATTGTTCTTGCCTACTTTGGTTATATTAACCCAATTTCAACTGATCCTGCTCTTATAATTATAAGATTTAGTGGTATTGTATTAATGTTACTTGGAATTATTTCATTTGCATTAACACTTACAAAAGCGTATATCTTCATCAAAATGAAGCCTGGATATCCTATTGAGAAAACAATGCAGAAAATATGGGATATTAAAGGCGTAAATAGAGTTACTGCGGTTGCAGGTGACTATGATTTCATTGTAAAGATCCACACTCGAACCCTTGTCAAAGGATATGAAAGGATACTTAGAAAAATTGAATCAATTGAGGGAATAAAAGAGTATAAATGGCAATCTGTTTTAAAAGAATGGGAGAATATTTAGAAAAAAATCTATAAATATTGCTTTTCCATTCCATTTTTCACCATGTGTGGTATTGTTGGCATTATTGGGAGGGGTCCTGTTTCTCGTCTTATATACCATAGTTTGTTCTCTGTTCAGCATCGCGGTCAGTCATCAGCTGGGATGCTTATGTATGATGGTAACATTCATGTGACAAAAGACCCTGGGCTTGTTAGAGAGGTTTTTAACGAGGAAAGAAAGATTAATGTTTCTGGAAATGTTGGACTTGGTCACACAAGATATTCGACTGCGGGAATGGATGATATTAAAGCCTTAAGACTAAATGCCCAGCCAGAATATTTGGTGAATCCGTTTTTGGCAGCTGTTCATAATGGAAATATCTTTAACTGTTCTGAAATGCTTGATTTGACAGCTAGAAAGCCAAGAACCGATTGTGATATTCATTGTTTTCTTCTTCCAATGGCAGATATGCTTTATAAAAAGGAACTGTCGCCTGAATTGATTTTTGATTCTTGTAAGTTTCTTATGAAACGATTGAAAGGAAGTTATTCTAGCTTATTTCTTGCAGATTCTGGTGATAATCCATATCTTTTTGCAATGACTGACCCCTATAAGATTAGGCCACTTGTTCTTGGAAAAACTGATGGTATGTATTGTCTTACCTCAGAAACCCGTGTATTTAAAAAAGTAAATTTTGAATATATAAAAGACATTCCAGGTGGGTCAGTTGTAATAATTGATAAAAATCTAAACATTTTTGAAAAACAAATAATCAATAAAAAGGAAAAACCCTGTATGTTTGAGTTTGTTTATTTTGCAAAACCTGATTCGCGAATCAATGGTCGTAGTGTTCATAACGTTCGAGTTGATATTGGTAGAATTCTTGCACACAACTATCCGGTTAAAGCTGATATCGTAGTTCCAGTTCCTGAGTCTGGCAGACACTATGCAATTGGTTATGCAAATGAATCAGGAATTCCAATTGATGAAGGTATTATGAAGGATAAAGATGAACGCTCTTTTATACAGCAGACTCAAGAAAGCAGGGATAAGGTTGTCGAAGAAGGTCTTTCTTATCTTAGATCAGTTCTTGGTAACAAGCGTGTTGTTTTGATAGATGATTCGATTGTAAGAGGAACAAACATCCGAAAACTTGTTACGGGATTAAAGGGTGCAGGTGCAAAAGAGGTCCATGTCAGAATTGGTTGTCCACCTTTAATTGCCCCATGTTATCTAGGTATTGATATGAGGAGCAAAAAGGAGTTTATCGCAAGAAACAATAATGGAAAAATAAAATCTGTTGATGCGATATGCGATGAAATTGGAGCAGATACCCTTGCATACTCTAGTATTGAAAGTCTAAAAAAGGCAATTGGTTTTGATACTTGCATGGGATGCATAAATTTTCCAGAGGGTTATCCTGCTGAATGGAAAAGTGAAGTAAAAAGCCTTTTTAATAAAGATAAACAAGGTTTTAGGGCTTATGAATCAATTCAGAGATGTTAAAATATGATTGAAATTACTACTGGAACTCTTGAAGAAAGAATTATAAAACTTCTAAAAAAAACCTATCCAATATCTGTTGATGATATTAAAAACGAGTTGAATGTTTCAAAGGATATGATTTTAAGAACCCTTAAGAAATTCCAAATGAAGGGAATTGTTAGACTAGAACCTCTTTCTGATAAAACATATGTAAGGCTTTTAAGACATGATTTTAGCTTTATTGGAAAAAAACGTCAACGAAAATTTATTAAACACCGTACAGGGAAAAGACAAGAATCAAATGATTATGATGGTATAATGTACTCTTAAGTAACTAATTTATACGATATTTACCCATATTATTTGGATTTCGTCAGGGGCTTTTTTCTTTGGTTTAGCACTGTTCTTTTTTTGCATATTTTTTTCACTATAATTATTTTTGTAGATTATTTTATATAAAATTTTTGATATTTTTAACCAATTACTTGAATTACCTGTTTGTTTACTATTAAAAATTCTTTTAGCTCGGTTGATTCTTTAAGCTTTTTAAGTAAATCATAATCCAATATGTGTTCATAGCGTGATATCACCCTACTGCCACTTGGTGACCAACTTGCGATTTGTATATATTTAAGGTCAAAGTCCTTTACTGAACCTAATATAGAAAAAGACTCTGCACTTATTTTAAAATCACAATGTGTACATTCAATAATTGTATCATAAGGCACATAGGCATTCTCTACATCCTGAATGGGTTCGAGTTGAACAACTATCATTTTACCTTTGCACAGAGGACATATTAAAACCTGATTGTTTTTCCTGTCCCAAATCTTAGATAAAAATTCCATATGATTTTTATTATATTTCATCTCCACGAGGATCCAACCCATATATTATGTAACGTTCTCACATAAATAGTTTTGTACAAAAGTGTTTAAAAATCAATAGATTATTAGCAAAAAAATGAAATTGATAACATTTCTTTCAGATTTTGGTTCAAGAAGCAGTTATGTATCTCAAATGAAGGCTGCAGTCTTATCAATTACTGATGCAAAAATTATAGATATAACTCATGATATCTCGCCTCACAATATCAGAGAGGGAGCATTTGTTCTTCTTTCGTCAATTTCCTATTTCCCTATGGGTTCGGTTCATGTAGCAGTTGTTGATCCTGGAGTAGGTACTGATAGAAAAGGAATAGTAGTGACAACACCTTCTCAAATTTTAATAGGCCCTGATAATGGTTTATTAATACCAGCAGCAAGAAGTTTGGGAAATTTTACAATTTATGAGATAAAAAATAAGAATTTAATGTTAGATTCTATTTCTAATACCTTTCATGGTCGAGATATTTTTTCACCTGTTGCAGCAAATATATTAAATGGAGTCCTTTTTGATCAAATTGGGCCAATTATTACTGATTTTGTTGATTTGGACTTTGGAAAATTTGAAATTAATAATAATTCAGCAAAAGGTAAGGTGATCTATATTGATAACTTTGGGAATATTATAACAAATATTGACGGTTTGAAATTGAAAAATGTTTTAGATTTTGATAAAAATATTACAATTTTTATTGGTAAAAAAACAATTAGAACAAAGTTTGTAAAATCCTATAATTTTGTAAGAAAAGGTAAAGATCTTGCAACGATTGGTAGCAGCAATTTATTTGAAATTGCTTATAATCAGGATGATGCAGCTAAAAAATTAGGTGTTAAACCTTATGATGACATAAAAATTCTTTTTTAATCTAAAAATTAATTATCGAATCAAGCAGTCCATGAGCGTAATTTATGCATCCGAAAGCTGTGAAATAATCTTTTTTATCCAGATAATATTTGGAATCGTTATAGTATTGTTTAGCAAGTTCTTTTGTTTTTTTCTGAGATAATGTTAATGAATTCTTTTTAATTTTTTTTAAATTTTCTTCAAATATCGTTATATCCTTTTCTATCCTAGTTTTCTGGTTCATTTATTTAAGATAACCGAAAATCATATTTGAACATAAAATTTTCGATTATATTGATATTTTGATATAGTCTCTTTTTTATGTTATAATAAAATTTTTTATAAAAAATTCATTTTTTTGAATTTTTTTATTATTTTTTGAATTTTTTAGTATTTTAATTCAATATATCAATATATATTTTGTATCTAAATAATAGTTTCAATAAAATCTTTTTTATAAAAAAATAGTGGTCAATAATTAGTAATATGATAGATATTGATTAGCAAATATTGATAATTTTAAATACGTCTTTTAGTTACCTCTATTAAATATTGTACAAATTAAGTATTATATGTTTAAGATATTAATTATATACATATATAATATATAAAAATATTTTTATATTATTTTTGAGTAAAATTTGAGAAAAATATTTAAGCTCCCTATACATTAACTAGTGTTAACTTGAGGGAGGTAAAAAATGCGAGAGATATATAAAACGTATTCCCAAAAAGGAAAGAAGCAAGTGAAAATTACAACTATCTCGGTAGCATTACTTGTTGCAGCAACCTTCATTTTTGGAGCTGCATCACCTGTAATGTCTATCCAGACGCATACAACGAAATTGAATGTAAATGCACCAGAACAAGAAATAACATCAAATGGACTAGCACCACGTAGTGAAAATGTTATAACAGAATCACCAGAATTAAAATCTGCTCCTGTTATGGCACCAGCACCACTTGATTGCACATATATGTATGGATATAACGCATATCCCGGGCCAGAAGAAACATTCTATTTCCCAGTCGATGATCCTGGCGAATATAACTATTTTGGCGACACAATATCTGGAGACTTCCTTGCTGGTGGAACAATGGGCTGTGACATGGTATGGTATGGCGTTCAATACGGAAATGGTCTTTTGTATGGAATAGACCCATATACCGGTGAAATGTGGTCCATTGGCGGTGGAGGACTAGGTTTGAATGGTCTTGCATACGATCCAGTATATAACCGTATGTATGGTAGTTCAGACAACAACTACCTTGTTGAAGTCGATCCAGACACAGGTGAGCAAGAGCAAATTGGTCCCTTCGGTGGCGGTGCCGGTTATATGATTGGTATGGCATTTGATGCAGAGGGTACACTTTATGGTTGGGATCTTGTTATGGATTACCTTTGGACAATTGATACTGAGACTGGAGAGGCGACACAAGTTGGTCCCCTTGGCATATCAATAAACTATGCACAGGATGGTGACTTCTGCAGAGAAGATGACATATTATATCTAACTGCTTATGTATCTACTGGACAATTGTATACTTGTGATAAAGAAACTGGAACATGTACTCTTATTGGTACCATTGGAAGCGGAATAGAAACAACAGCCTCTGTTTTCATAAACTCATGTAAACCAAAAGAGCATGATGTTCAATTGAAGAGTATCGATTCACCCGTAACAGGTCGTGCAGAACCAGATATGGATATGTTAATGACTGTCAAAAACGTTGGAAACAACACAGAGACATTTGATGCACAGATGGAGATTATAAAGTGTGAATCCGGACCTTTGATATATGAAGAGTACTTTGATACAGGTACATGGCCAGATGGTTGGGAAACCGACTGGTGGACACTTCAATATTCAAATTACGCCGGTGGAACTCCATACGAAGCACGATGTTACAAGTATGATCAATATTACGGTGGATATGATTACTATGATAACTATGTCCAGAGTCCTCCAACTGATTGTACAGGTGCCGAAAAGATTAATCTGCGTTTCAGATGGGCAGGAGACTATTATTATCCACAATATTGTTCAGTATATGTAAAGTTCAGAAGAAACTCAACCAGTCCATGGAAGGATGTAACTCCTTGGGATAACCCAGTAAATCAACAACAGGATGGTCAGTTATATGAGATTGGCTGTTATGGTTTCGGTGAACCCATTGGAGAAGAATTCCAGATGAAATGGGAGTATCTTGGGTATTACTACTACTTCAACTATCTATATCTTGATGATGTAACACTTGAGGCTTGTGGTGGTTGTGCCGAATATGCTGAACTAGTAGAGGATATCACCCTTGCAAAAGGTGAAGAGACACAAATTTCATTCCCAGCTTGGACACCAAGTGAATGGCATAATGAATCTGCTGAAAACTCTTGGGAAGAGTATCCCGTACATGGTTTCATCATATGTGACGGAGATGAAAACCCAAGAAATGACGAGAAATGGATCCTTTGTGACCTATGGTACCCATGGATGCATGATGTTGAAGTCATGAGCATTGATTCTCCGCATGATCCAGAAGGAAGAAGCCTACCAGGACAAACATTTCCGGTACAAGCAACAATGAGAAACGTTGGACAGTATGCCGAATGTTGTATCCCAATAGATGTAAAGA
>LSSG01000053.1 GCA_001595915.1 Thermoplasmatales archaeon SG8-52-3 | reverse complement strand
TATAAATGAGAGATATAGAAGTGTTGAAATGTGGTTACGAACGATTTTGTGGAATGTTCTTATTTATCCAAGGTGAAAATAATGACACAAAGCATTGTTTTTACCAAACTTTATATACTAATTATATAATTAAATTATTGAGGGAGGACAAAAGAATATGAATAAAAATCCTGTCTTTTTGTATAAAACGCTGGTAGTTGGAATAATAACCTTGTTTCTAAGTATTGGTACTCAACCATGCATAGCTATTCAATTTGAAGAAGAAATAAATGTTATCCAAGCACCACCTGTTATAGAATTTATTTTTGAAATACTTGGTGATAACTGGGTTGCGGTTTGGGTAGTTGCAATGGATGAAATTAGCGGTATGGATAGATTGGAAATATATTTCAATGGTAACTTAAAAGAAATTTTTTACAGTAATGGTAGTCTTATAAATGAGGTAATCCTGGAATTCAAATATCCACCAGTACCATTTATTATCATCAAGGCTGTTGGATATGATAATGCTGGAAACCGAGCTGAGGCATCTATAAATTTAAGAGAGTATTTTAGTATAAATAGGTCATCTAGAGACAATTTCTATAATAACTTTTTACAAAATGATTTTTTCAAGAAAATTATTGATAGATTCTTATTATTGAAGGTATTTTTAAGTATAATAGAAATATCAAGATAGAATTAATCTTTGAAATAACAAACCAATTTTTAGGTGTTTAATCCAAAAGACTTAATTTATAGCTAACGTATAGAGCTTTTCAATTATTATGTTTAGGAAAATACCTATTGTTCTAACTGCTGAAGAAATTTTACAGAAAGCTTTCAAAAAAACAGATAAAGTTCAAATAATTGATAGAAATGCCCTTTACAGGAAAAAGAAGACAATAATTGCTAAAACAGAGTCATTTTCAAACACTGTTGTTTCGACGCTTGAACAATATGTTAAAAATTTCCCATCAATTGATAATTTACCAACTTTTTATCAAGAATTAATTGATATTAAGATTAGTATTGACAAATTAAAAAAAGCATTAGGTGCTGTTGATTGGGCAAGAAAAACCTGTCAAATGATATATTCTAAACAATCAAGATCATTAAAAAAATCTGGAAAAATTGAATTTTTATTAATTAAACAGCAAGAGATATTTGGAAGAATATCTAGTGTAGTTAGACAGATTGATAAAGAACTTATAAATCTTATTGAGGCTCAAAAAATTCTAAAAAAATTTCCAGAGATATTAGATATTCCAACTGTTGTAATTGGAGGATATCCAAATGTTGGGAAATCCTCTCTTTTAAAATGTTTATCTTCAGCTAAACCAAAAATTGCACAATATCCTTTTACTACCACGGAGATTTCAGTAGGTCATATTGAGAGAAAAGAAAGACATATTTTAAAGCGTATTCAAATAATTGATACACCTGGTCTTTTAGATAGACCAATATCAGAAAAAAATGATATTGAAAAACAAGCAATTGCAGCACTAAAACACCTTGCAGATATTATTATTTTTTTAATTGATCCAACAGAAACCTGTGGTTATAGACTAGAAGAACAAATGAACCTGCTTTCACAAATAAAAGATATGTTTACTGATTCAATATTTATTATTGTTGAAAACAAAGCTGATTTGAAAAATAATGATTCAAAATATCTTAAAATATCTTGTGATACTTTTGAGGGTGTAGACAAGCTCATTGAAAAGATATTTTCATTTTTTTAGCATTTTAATAGAAATTAATCTCTTTTTTTAATCATTTTAACTGTTATAATACGAGTAAATATGATTAGAACTATGAATAATACAATTAAAATTGCCAATAGACTTAAATTTAATATTGTTAAACTTACTTTTTCAGGAATTGACTCAACATAGTTTCCTGCATAATCCCAAACCTTTACTTTGAACTCATAGTAGCCACTACCTTCATCAGCATTAAACTCCCACTCATAGATAGAACCATAAGTAGTACTATTCAAACTTTTACCATATTGTTTCCAATTGCCCCAATTGTCGTTATTTGGTGAATACCTATATTCTAAAGTAACATAACCGATATCTTCATCTACAGGAATATAAGCTGAAATTTTGTATTTTTCCTTCCATCCACCACCCTTTAGATCGGATAAGTCAATTTCAACACTAGTTCCTGGGGGGATTGTATCCTTTTTAATTTTAAGTGCATCTTGATCTCTTATTGTTTGATATATGTTTCCTGCTGCATCAGTTATTCTGAAGTATATGAAATAATCAGTATCTTCTTCTATATATTCCCAATCTAATTCTTCTAACGTCCATTCTCCCTTGTAAGAGTTACTATTAATATCCTCCTCATTTATCTTAATCCAATCGCCTCTGAAATTCAATCTGTATTCTACGTCTTTTAGTAAATAGTCATCTAAAAAGGTAATCGATAGTTTTGGTAGTGTTGCAAACTGATAGGAATCTTCTAAATCTGGTTTTGCAGGTAAGATTTTATCAAATATAAAGGAATTTTTTGTTTCATCAGGAAATTCCTCAGTATTTCCAGCTCTATCTTTTGCAATTGTAGAAATCTCATAAAGCCCACTAATTTCAGTATCAAAATCCCATTCATATGGTGATTCAGATAACCCGTACTGAGTCCAATTTTCTTGTCCTTGGAGTTTATAGTAAAGTGTAATTGTTTTAACTCCGCTTACATTTTCGCCATAATCTGTTGCATTTGCTATTATTCTGAAGGGTTCGTTATATTTTGACAGTAGGCTAGATTCAAGATAAGATATTGGGGTTTCTGTATCTAGCTTAAAATCTTTAGCAAGTTCAAATATTGCTTTATTTCCTGATAGATCCTCAATAGAAATCTCAATTCTTTTTAATTGACTGGTAGGTTCAACCTGTGTCACGTCAGCTGTTATAATTTGATTAATCTTAGTTCCGTTTTCACCAGTACATTCTGCGTCATACCAATCTGATTTTTTGTTATCTTTATAAACAAGTCTATATTTTGCTGAAGATACATCAAGCCCTGGATGGATATCACGAGCTTCAATTGTACACACTGGTTTATTGCTATTTATCCATCCATTGGGATCAGGTGAAAATGTATTCTCTGCAAATACTGGTGGATTTTCTTCAGTTTCAAAAGTTACTGACCAACTCTCAAGAATTGGAGTGTCATTTGTTGTCTCTAATTTTGCATAAAGTTGGATGATTCCTGTATTAAAAATATTAGAATCAGATATATCAATATTTTTTCCATTAAGATTACTCATAATGATATTTCCTTCTCCGTCTAGTATACTAAAAGTAATTTTACTTTTATTATCTGGATTAGTAGTAACTTTTGCATTGAACTTATTCCACCATTTTCCTGATTGAACATGAATAGGAGTAGAATATATCTCTCCAACGTTGTTAACCGAATAATTTCCAAGGCAAATTAAATGACCTATGTTTTCTGAGCCAATTGGTAAAAGTTCTGTTGCACTTGCAATAACTACTCCATCTGTTACAATGGGTGAAGAGTAAAAATATAAAAGAAGTTGGAATTTTATCCCTGAAAATACAATCGGATATTCAATTATAAGTTTACCATCATCTGCATTAATTGCATAAACATGTCCATTTTCAGAACTGATATAAACAGTGTTACCAACAACAGCTGGGGAAGAACAATAATATGTAGACAAAATACCACCAAAACTTTTTTTGATATTAAACCTCCATATTTCTTCACCTGTTTCAACATCTAATGCAAATAACGTTCCGTTTGGTGCCATAATAAATACAGTATCTCCCGAAACTGCTGGAGTTGAAGCGGGTTCAGAGGTTGCTATAAGATTTTTGAAATCAAGACCCTTGAGTAATGTAGTTCTTATAAGAGTCGATTCATTTCCTAATGTTTTATTCCAAAGCATTTCGCCTGTTTCTGCACTTAGAGCAAAAACTTTATCTTCACCTGAAAATGATAGTACACTTTGCTCTCTGCTGAGAACAATAACAATTTTACCATTTTGACTGTCTGCAATGACTGGTGATGATCGTCCTATCATTCCAACACTTACATTCCATATTAATTTTCCACTATTTTCCTCAAATGCAAGTAAGCTTGGTCCCTTAATATTTTCACAGCCAACAAAAATTATACCATCGTCTATAGCAGGAGTTGATAGACTACCTGCGGGAAGAGAAATTGGGTATCCCTCAGATATTTCTCCATCTTCAATATCGAAAGCATAAAGATAGTTATTTAACCCTAGGGCATTATTTAGGATGGTATTTAATCTAGAATAAAAATAGTAAAGTTGAGGTATATTTGCAAACCTTCCACTCCATGAGGTAACATAAACTCTATCATTTGCAATTGTTGGGGAGGAGGAAAAACAAATTGGGCTAGTAAGATCATTATAAAAATGTGTAGACCATTCTGTTGATAAATCTGCAGCTTTTAGTGCAGCAACATAATTAAATTTTGTATCGTTTTTACTTGTAGCAACAATAACTAGTTTTTCTTTTTGTGAATTTTCACCTATAGCAACAGATGATTCTACATAGTGATTAACACCACTGTAAAAAGATGGACTCTGAATCTTATTATCAGAATCATTAATTAGATTAAAAGCATAAATTCTTTCATCATCTGATCCAATATAAACCAATCCATCACTCATTACAGGACTACGAAACCAACCTCCATAATCTTTATCAATATCTGTTGTCCAAAAGGTTACGTTATCGCTTTCATCAGGATCTGATCCTGCATATGATCTGGTATTTGAAGGGTTTTTACCAAATAAAGGCCATTCACTATAAAATTTACTAAGCTTTACTTGGTTATTCTCAATATTAACTCCCAGAGTATCACTGATTCTATAATTATATGTAAAGTTATCATAGAAACCATCAATAGTTCTCCACAAAACGCCCCAGCTTTTCAGAACAGGTGTGTATTGAGGGCTTTCAGAATGAAGTAATGCTTTCAGTTTTATTGCTTTATAATTAACTCCCAAAGAAGATAAATCTATTGGTGATGTGGAAAAACCATTTGAATTTCCATTGAGAGAATCAATAAGATTGTTATCCTTATCTAAAATATGTATTTTAATATCGATTTTGTTATTTTGTTCTGAACCCTCCCAGAATACACTCTCCCAGCCTTTAAATCTACTGGTTTGAGGTGTGACAGAATCAGAAAAAACAATGCCATTTGGATTATAACCTTCTTCTATACCCAGTTTTATCTCAACATAATCTGAAATTAATTTGGATTGATGAACATTTCCAGTTCCATTAGTTGGAGTTCCAACAATTAAAATGTCGACTCCACCTTCCTCACTAACATATCTTTGACTACTTACTTCTTCTCCAATAAAACCTCTTGGATAAGTTACATTTTCATCATATTTTATACTATGAATTAAATTCCAGCGAGGTATGTTATCTCCATAACTCCAAATATACATAGAAATCTTTTGAACATTTGCAGTTGGTTCATAGTTTCCTGATTGCCAGCCCACCCAGAATTTATCTATAAGATCAACATCCTCATCAATTTTAAATCTGAATAAATTCATTGGAGATGAAGTATAATTTAGATATCGCCACCAAACAGAACTTGTTTCTACGATCTTTCCTTCATCCATATATTTTATTGCAGTATATTCTTGGGAATTAAATTCTGAACCTGGTATCAGATTTGGATTTATGAATTTTGAAAGAAGTTGAAGAAAGTCACCCTCACCTGGAGTAATTAAGGTATCTGTAATTTTCCATGCCTCAATATTCTCTGGTTTCTCTTCATAATTGTAGGTTAAATTTAGTGGCTCATAACTTAATGTTATACTATTTGTTTTTGTGTCTAAGGTACAATTCTGAAGAGTTACACTATCATCATTTTCAAAATCGTCAAATGCAACTCCATCTTCATTTGAAATATTGAATTTAGCAGAAATATTAGGTGGAAAAACTAAACCGATAGCAAGTAAGAAAAGAACAATTACTGTAAATAGCTTTTTACAGTTATAATTTAATTTCATACATATTCTCCAATAATAAGTAATATTTAATAATTTTTAAATTATTATGCATTATCTAAATTTATATAGTTTACGGTTAATTTATTTATTTAAATTTAATAAGTAATTGTATGTCCATAACATTTGTTCCAGTAGACCCTGTAATGAAGTTATCATTAAGTTTTTCAAAGAATTTATTAGAGTTATTCTCCTTTAAAAAAATATTTGGATTAAGCTTTTTTTCCTTTGCGCGTTCTAAGGTATAAGTATCTGCTATTGCACCAGCTGCAGTAGAATTACCATCTATTCCATCTGTTGAAAATGATGAAAAAACAATATTATTTTTTCCAATTTTATTTACTCCAGCTAGAACCATTTCTTGATTTCTACCGCCAATTCCCTTACCTTTAACTTTTACAGTTGTCTCTCCTCCAGATATAAATATCATCTTTTTTGCATTTGTTTGATAATTTAATGCTTTCTCAACAAGAAATTTACCTCTATCTTTGGCATAACCATCTAGAAGAGTAGTAAGAATCATTGTTTTGTAACCTAGTTCTTTTGCTTTTTTATCAGCTGCACAACATGCCATTTTATTATTTGCAACAATAAAATTAAAAACATTTTCAAAAGCCGAATCCTTATCTTTTGGTGTTTCAGGTATATTTCCTGCAACACCTTCATCTATTATTCTTTTAGTTGATAAAGGAATCTTTAACCATAAATCATATTTTTCCAAAATTTTTTTTGCTTGGATAAAAGTTGTCGAATCTGGATAGGTAGGTCCTGATGCAATAAATTCTATGGGGTCACCAATAATATCAGATATAATAAAAGATATGACTGTACAATTAGCAAGTTTAGCAAGCTGTCCTCCTTTTACGTAAGAAAGATGTTTTCTAATAGTATTTATTTCTTTTATGTCTGCTCCTGATTTTAACAAAAGATTTGTTACTTTTTGCAAGTCTAAGAGACTAACTCTTGGTTTACAGAATAATGCTGAGCCACCACCTGATATTAAAACAATTAAAAGATCATTTTTATTACAATTTTTCAAAATATTTATCAATTTGTTTGTTGCATTAATGTTTTTTTCACTAGGAATAGGATGAGTACCATATAAAACATTCAAACCATTTTTTTTAAAACTGTTATTTATTTCATTTGTAATAATTGCTCCTTTTTTTATTGAAATTGAGTCATATACTGCCTTTGCCATTCCAATACTTGCCTTTCCAAACCCAATTAAATGGATATTTTTATAATTTGAAATATCAAATTTTTCCGAATTAAAAATTATCTTATTGTTATTTATTTTTGATCTAACAACATTGTAAGGATCAACAGACTCTATTGCAGATGTAAAAATTTCAAGAACATTTCTTCTAATCTCTTTTAGATATTGGTTTTTACCATTTTTTATGATGTGTTTTTGATTTTTAAATAACATATAAAAAATATTTTACTTACCAAATTGTAGTTGCTTCATTAGGTTTTTTCTCATTTTCCGATTTCCTGAAAATCCTTTCATCATCCTTTTAGTCATGTTATAATATTTGATCAACTCCTTTACATCTCTATTTTCAACACCTGATCCTCTAGCAATTCGTTTTATACGAGAAGCACGAACAATTGTGGGATCATTCATCTCCTCATCAGTCATTGAATCCATTATTACACGGAATTTTTGAAGCTTATTTTCAGTATTGTCCATATCTTCTTTTTTGACTTTTGCTCTACCTGGAAAACCGCCAGGTAACATCTCTGCAACTTTTCTTAGCGATCCCATCCCAGATAGCATATCCATTTGATCATACATATCATGAAGAGTAAATTTACCTGACATAATCCGTCTTGCTGTTTTTTCCGCATCTTTACCCTTTAGACTTTCTTCGGCTTTTTCGAGTAAGGATTTGATATCACCCATACCAAGTAAACGTGAAATAAATCCAGCTGGTTCGAATTTTTCAAAATCAGTAGAATGTTCACCAGTACCAATAAACACAATAGGTGCACCCACTTCTGCTGCAGCACTAAGTGCTCCGCCACCCTTTGCAGTACCATCAAGTTTTGTAAGAACAATCCCTGTTATTTTTACAGCGTCATTAAATGCTTTTGCTTGGGGTCCAGCTTGTTGACCAGTAGCAGCATCTATTACAAGCAATTTTTCATCTGGTTTTGTTGCTTTAAATATATCTTTCATTTCTGAAATAAGGTTATTTTCAAGTTTATGTCTACCTGAAGTATCAACTATTATAACATCACTAACTCTTTTGAATTTATTAAGACCTTCTTTAACAACTTTTACTGCGTCTTTTTCAGATTTGTCACCATAAAATGGTACCTTAACTTGTTCTGATATCTGTTTTAATTGTTCGTATGCTGCCGGTCGGTGTACATCTCCAGCAATTAAAACAGGTCTTAGACCTTTTTTCTTAAAAAAAGTTGCTAATTTACCACATGTTGTTGTTTTTCCTTGACCATATAGACCAACCATCATAATTATCTGTTTTTTTATTGGGAGCTCCCTAGAATCTCCCAAAATATTTACAAGTTCATCATAGACAATACGAATAACATGCTCTCTATTACTCATTCCAGCTGGAGGTTTTTCTTCAAGGGCTCTTTTTTCAATTTTTTTTGTAAGGTCTAAAACAAGTTTAACATTGACATCTGCTTGTAAAAGAGCTCTCTGAATATCTCTTACTACTTCTTTGATTAGTTTTGAATCTACATGAACAGCATTTGCAATTTTTTTAAGTGTCCCTCTTAGGGAATCACCAAGATCATCAAGTACCATATTAAATTCTTTTTTAGGATATAAAAAGATACATTAAAAACTATCGCTCATTATTTTTTAATTACTTCAATTTCTTTTGATTTAACTGATTTTTTCAATCCTTTTATATTATATATGATATTCCCCCATTTTTCCATTATCTTTTGAATATCTTCTTTACTTTCAGAGTATAATTTTGTCAATTCTTCAAGTGTTTCTGAATAGAATTCTATAGTTTGTGATACATCTGATTCAGTTATAATTCCAACAATATCATTATTTAATATGACAGGTAATTTTTTTATTTTGTTTTCCTTCATTATTGATACCGCTTTTTCTAAAGGAGCTAACGCATGTACTGTCTTGATATTTTGTGTCATTATTTCGCTTATCTTTGTAATTGTAGGATTTTTCTTTTGTAGTATTACTCTTTCTATTATATCTCTTTCAGTTATAATTCCAACAATCATATCTCTATTCATCACAACAAGAGAACCTACTTTTATATCACTATAAATTTTACATGCATTATAAACTGTTTCATTGCTATCAATAGTTATAACATCCCTTGTCATTATCTCCTCAACAAGCATCATAATTCCTCTAAATTTGAGTAACTGAAATCAACCTATTATATGTTATGGTTTTTATTGAGTTGGTAATTAAATCATATCTGATAAATTATATTTATTGAACAAAAATTTTTTATAATAAAAATTAATTAACGATAGTTAACTTAAATAATGAATTAAAAAATAATTAAAATTTAATATAATTTAGCAAATTTTAAATATAAAATAATAATATGAATAAATAAAGAAAAAATTAAGGTGAAAAAATATGAAAATAAAACAAAAAATATTGTTATTAACTATTGTTTGTTTCCTTTTAATATCAGTTAATGTGTCAGCTTTAAAAATATCAATAGATTCTACACAAAATGAAACTAAGAGATTAATAAATTCAATAGATAATGGTCTTCTAGTAATATCTAATAAAGATGATAAAAATATTGACCCACTTGTTGATTTAGAAGTTACTGTTACTATTAAAGAAATACGTGCCCTTGATAAAATAAATATACTAGGTAAACCAGATTTTTATGTAAAAGTTTTCATCAATGATGAGGTATTTAAAAGTAAAACTTGGCGCAATCAAAAATATGTAAATGAAAGTTGGTCAGCTACTGCTGATGTTAATGATACTATTGAAAATGTTTCGATAAAAATTCAATTATGGGATAAGTACCCTCTATTAGATAAACTATGCGATCTTAGTGAAAATAATGAGATTTTTAGGGCAAAAAGAGACGTAGAATTAGAATATAATTTAAAAACTGGACATTGGACAGGTGATGATTTCATATATCCAGATTCTGCTTGGACTGATTTTAGTGGATATGGAAGACTGAATGGATGTGACGATAATAGTATGTATCAAAGAGATAGAGATTGCTTAGTGCTTTTTGATATAACCCAAAATGATTATGATGGAGATGGAATACCTTATTGGACTGAAGTAAACGTTTATGGTACAGATCCTGAGGTAGATGATACCGGAAGAGATGATGATAATGATGGAGTTCCTATAGAGTGGGAGCATAAATGGGGTAATCTAATCTGGTATAATTGGCATCAAGGTACTTACGAATTTTATTGGTTTTATCATCCATTTGAAGCAGAAGACCATGAACATTTAGATCCAGACAACGATGGATTAAATAATATAGAAGAGTATCTTATGTCTGAATGGGGAACTGATCCATTTAGAAGGGATATTTTTGTTGAACTTGATCAAATGGAAGCAGGACCAAATGGAGAACCAGCTAGTTATTTAGGAGAAGGCGCAAAGGATATGCTTAGAGATGCATTTGACAAGCAAAATATTTTTCTACATATAGATGATGGATGTATGGGTGGAGGAGAATGGATACCTTTTGATGAAGATTTAGATAGAGATGAACTTCCACAAATATACCAAGATTATTTCTTACATGGAGGAAAAAATAACTGGAGAAGAGGAGTTTTCCATTATGGAATAGTTATATATTGGGGTGGATATGCAGGTTTTGTTTTTGATACAGAGGATTCATACTGGGGAGCTTTTCAAATTTCAAGTAAAAGAGTAGATGATAAACATAAATTTCCAGGTGAAAAAAGAAGAGATACAGCTTACGCAAGTGTTTATATGCATGAACTTGGCCATACATTAAATATCTATATTCCTGGAGGTCATCAGCAATTTAATAGTTTTATATTAGACTGGATATATTGGACGAAATTTCTTGCCTATAAAAGTTGTATGAATTATGGTTACACATATAGGTTGGTTGATTATTCTGATGGCTCCCGTGGTAGAAACGATCATGACGATTGGAGCAATCTTGATTTAAAATCATTTCAAGGAGCTTGGGCTGATTAAATAATATTTAAGTTTAATTAATTTTTTTCTTACGAAAATATAAATATTAAAAAGATACTTACAAAAATTAAATGTTGAGTAGAGATGAGGCAATTAAACTTTTAAAAAAATATGTAAAAGACGAGAGGCTATTAAAAAAATCTATTATTACAGAACTTCTTTTAAGAAATATAGCAAAAATACTTCGCGAAGATGAAGAGTTATGGGGCCTTACTGGTCTACTTCATAACCTTGATTATGATTACACAAAAGATAATCCAGAGAAAAGAGGGAGCCTATCAGCAAATTTACTTGAAAATTTATTACCTGAAAATAGTATAAATGCAATAAAGGCAAATAATTACATGCATACTGATTATATTCCTATTTCGTCATTGGATAAATCACTTATTTCAACTTCAGAGCTCGCAGGATTTATTGTTACAGTTGTTCAATCAATGCCATCGCACCATCTTTCTGAGGTGGATATAGATACACTTTTAGCTAAATTCAATGATCAAAATTTTGCTACAAAATCTAATAGAAATAAGATAAAACTATGTGAGGATGTGGGATTAAATTTGAAAAATTACTTTAATCTAGCTCTTATTACTTTAAGACCAATATCTGATAAATTAGATTTATAGGTTTTATTTTTGGTAAAAGTTTATAACCTTATATCAGTGTACAGGTTAAGAGATTGTGATTTGGTGTATCAAGAAGGTCCTGACGAAGAGTATATTAGACTTCCATTGCCAAAAAGAGATAAAAACGAGATGTTTGCAATAGCTGAGAGGTTAATGGGCGGTTCAAGAATAAACGTTGTTTGTGCCGATGGCAAATCCAGAATGGCTCGTATACCTGGTAGAATGAAAAGAAAACAAAGGGTAAGGGCCGGTGACTTGATAATTATTAAACCCTGGGATATTCAAAATGATAAAGCAGATATTATTTTTAGATATAGACGAACTCAGGCAATAGTACTTAGTAGAAGAAAATTATTACCAGAGGAAATTGATGTCTTCTGATAAATTTTTAGATAATAAAAGTCTTAAAAAACTTGATAGAGAATTGGAATCAATAATCAGTAGAATTGGTATTGATAGAAAAACCCAAGATGAGGTTTTTGATAAATCTACACTTAATACCTTTGAAAAATTAATTTCTGATAGAGTAATAGATATTCTTGACTTTCCAATTTCAACAGGTAAAGAAGGAAATGTTTTTAGGGCAGTTACCCCTGAAAAAAAACTAGTTGCAATTAAAGTTTATCGTGTTACAACTTTAACCTTTAAACATATATCAAGTTATATTATTGGTGACCCACGATTTAAGTCATTGTCAAAAAACAGAAGAGATATTATTTATACTTGGACAAAAAAGGAATACAAGAATCTACAAAGGGCAAATGAGATAAAAATAAATGTCCCAAAACCAATAAAAACAATAAATAATGTTTTAGTTATGGAATATCTTGGGTCAGCAAATATGGCTGCTCCTCTTATGAAAGATGTTAAATTAAAAGATCCAAAAAAGATATTTAACATAATTATTGAATCTATTTCAAAGATGTATAAAAAAGCAGACCTGGTTCATGGAGATATTAGTGCTTATAATGTATTAATGCATAAAAATAAACCATATATTATTGATTTTGGACAAGGAGTTCTAACTGAACATCCAAACTCAAAGGAATTTCTAAGAAGAGATATTCATAATATTGTTAGTTATTTTAAAAAGTTAAATATAATAGCTGATGAGAACAAAATATTTCAAAAAATTACAAATATGTAGTGGTGTAAATGAAATATTTAAGAATACCTATGGAAAGAGTTGCTATTTTGATTGGCCATAATGGAGAAACAAAAAACGAAATAGAGGAAAGAACAGGAGTTAAAATTGAAATTGATTCAAAGCTTGGTGAAGTAATTATTGATGACCATAAGATTGAAAATCCATTAATAGCAATAAAAGTTGATAATATAGTAAGAGCAATTGGTAGAGGTTTTTCACCACAAAATGCATATAGGCTTTTTGATGATGACAGTGATTTTTTTATTTTCGACCTTCATGATTATGTAGGGAAAAAACCAGCTCATATAAGAAGACTAAAGAGTAGAATAATTGGTAGAGAAGGCAAAACAAAAAGAGTACTGGAGGAACTTACTGATTCAAGGATATCTATTTATGGTCATACAATATCTGTTATTTCAGATATATTCAAAATGAACATTTTAAAAAAATCTATTGATATGCTTATAACTGGTAGTAAGCATGCGACTGTATATAGATTTGTAGAAAGTCAAATAAAGGAACTAAGAATGCAGCAAAAATATGGTTTATAAAACGTAATATTTTAAAACGGTACTCTATTCAGGTTTTCTATTTGCCGCCTTAGCTCAGTTGGTGGAGCACTTAGCTCAGTTGGTGGAGCACTCGGCTGTTAAAGGAAATTTAAATTTTCTGCAGTAACCGAGCGGTCACCGGTTCGAGTCCGGTAGGCGGCGTCAGGGAGGGTTTTTTCTCCTGTTAAAATGTCAAAAAATTGCAGAATTCATGAGGCGGCCTCGAACCCATATTTTATATAATATTAATTTTTAAAAAATTATGTTCAGAAGTCTTTCCAGCAATGGGAAAAGCTCCAGAAACCATAGATACGATGTTGTTCTTGTTCGTGGAATAGTTATATCAAAACTAGACCAATTACTTTCGGCATTAGAAATATCTTTAGCCTTTGCTTCAATAGTAAATGTTTTAATTGTTGGAAAGGAATGAGAAATAACGAAATCTACACCAGAAGGATGTGGACCATCCCATTCTTTTTCAGAGCCATCTCCCCATATAATATAGTAATATACATCATTACCATCTGGGTCTACAGAGTTGAATGTAAAATTATAAAACACCCCTTTTTTTCCTCTTGTTGGACCATTAATTCTAGGTGGATCTGGTGACTTAGTTGTGATATTAATTATTAACGGCTCTGACCAGTCACTTTCAGCATAGGTAAAATCCATTGATTTTGCCTTGATTTCATATGTATCAGGATTTTCCCAGATATGACTCACATTTACCTCTTCACCAGATGAATACGGACCAATCCATTCACTTGATGTATCATCATCCCAGTCAACGAAATAATATATATCATCTCCATCTGGATCTGTCGAATTTAATAAAAATTCCAAAGATTCCCCAGGCTTTCCACTTGTTGGGCCAGTTAATTCAGGTATTGTAGGCGATTGACCTATAATTAAAACTGCTTCATAAGCATCAATCATCCCCCAACCATAATCGTTATCCTCACCCAAGTCACCTAGGTCAAAGGCTGTTTGATAAATTATTTCTTTTATTGATTTTACACTAATATTTGGATTAACTTCACGCATTAATGCTACAACACCATTAACATGTGGTGCAGCCATTGAAGTACCAGAATAAGATTCATAACTACCTCCAGGTATCGATGAACGTATATTTACTCCAGGTGCTGCAATATCTGGTTTAATTGCTTCGCTACCATTTGGAGTACAATATGTGGGACCTCTAGACGACCAAATCCAAACTGGCCAGTCAGGATCATTTGCATCAACTGCTCCAACTGAAAAAGTGCGATAATCATCAATAGCTCTGTCAGCAGGGCTACGTAAACCACTATAGGCCTCATTTCCAGCAATAAATATTATCACAATTCCTGCTGATTCACAAGCATCAAGGAAAGTCCAAAATGTTTCGTCACATTGAGGATAACCAAGTGGCTCATATAATCCCCACGAATTTGAACAAACATCTGGAACATCCCAATTAGTCTCAGGATTTCCATCAGGATCAATCAACCATTCAAATGATTCAATTGCATCTGAAACAAATTGAGGAATATCCTGTGTTTGAATAAGCCCAGCAGATATCCATAAAGCACCGGGTGCAACACCAATTTGATCACCAGGAGAACCACCACAAACAATACCCATAGTATGGGTACCATGACCATTAAGATCATATGGAAAATCATTTTGATAAGCATATGGATCAAACCATGCCCACTCAGGATGACCTTCATATCTAGGATCAGCTATTCCAGCCCATCTACCAGCAAGTGCGGGATGATCACCATCAACTCCACTATCAATTGTTGCCACAAGTACACCTTCACCAGTTATATTAAATTCCTCCCAAACCTCTGGAGCCCTAACAGCTACAACACCAGGTTCAATATCACTTCGATTACTTAGCTTAATTTCATTGTTTTCCTTGCGGGGTTTGATTAAATCAATCTGATAATTAGGATATATCTTATAGACATCATCTCTTTTAGCGATTTTATCGATCATACTTTGATAGGTATCAACTCGAATAATGTTGCCAATCCAAAAACATTGAACTTCTTTAACAATATCTTGGTCCTGCAACTCAAATAAATATTTAAGTAGTTGAGCTTGAGAAGCAGATGCAGTATTTTGAAGTGCTAAAACAATCGTCTCATGACGCTCTCTAAGAGATGCTTTCTGTTTATTCATTTTAATGTTAATAGAATCTAGGTCAACTTGATCTTTTAGATAAACTAATACAGAAATTACTTCTTCATCGATATTTTTTTTAGATTTGAAATTAAAACTACTGGTCGTATTTGTTACAATTAGTCCAATGCAGATTAATATCACTGTTAAAAACATATGAATTTTTATTTTCATAATCAGTTACCTTCTCCAGTAAAATAATCTGAGTTAAGATATTTAAATGTTAACAATCTGTTAAAAATATAACAAAAACGGTACTAAAAGGAATTTTAAGTATTATTCCAGTAGGCGGCGCTATTTCTTCTTGTTATAAATCATTCCGAAAGCCCTTATTTTCAGGCTCTTTCGATTTTTTCATATTATCCTGTCCTCTCTAAAGGTTTTGGAGGAAAAACTGCCCAGTAACAACCTAACTCCCAGGCTGTAGAATATAGATCATAACCTCTTTTATTAATATTATTTTGTAAATAATAAAATATTGGAAAATATAAAATTAATAAAATTTGAAATGGTAAAAATTCAAAAAAATGATATATTGCTAACGTAAAATAATCAATAAGGGCATTTATTCCAAGCATGATAAACAAAAAATTACAAAAAGGTGGATCTTGTTGAAGTTTATCAGGTTTTAAAATACTTTTTTTATTTATACTCTTTAATATATTATTAATAGTAAAAATCTGTTGTTTACTAACTTTCTTTGGACAAAGATTACAATCATCTTCACCATCTTTAATATTAGTATCAGCTGCTACACTTGGTTGTATAGCAATTCCCAGAAACAGGATTATTATCCCTACTACGAGGATTTTCTTAAACAATATTATTCCTCCCTCATATTTTACATCCATTGTTGGATATTTAAATGTTACAACAACCTAAAAAAGAATAATTACTATCTTTTTACTATTAAATTCCAGTTCAAATACTGAGAATGACAGTATATTAATCATAAA
The DNA here is from genome assembly GCA_001595915.1 of Thermoplasmatales archaeon SG8-52-3. Taxonomy (GTDB): domain Archaea; phylum Thermoplasmatota; class E2; order DHVEG-1; family DHVEG-1; genus SG8-52-3. The sequence goes on along the minus strand of LSSG01000053.1, from coordinate 114,656 downwards.
AACAAGAATTTTTTTATTAAATATATATATTAAAATAATAATTTTGATGATTAACCGAGTTCACTTTCGTTATGACATTTTGTATAGCAAAATTCTTGCCAATCGCCTCCATCTAGTAGATTAGTTTTAACGAATCTAATATCATTTGGATTGGGAGGATTATGACAATCAACTGACCAACAGTCTATAAAACCATTATAGGATAAATCATGATGAGCCATATATGTACCATCATCATCTCCAATCCAGTAGTCAGGGATATGGCAATCTGTACATTCAGCATATAATGGTTCATAATGACACTTTGAACAATTATACGATTGATCATCACCATGGGTTTTCGGAACATTAGTATATTTTTCAATTTCTATAAGCGGTTGTGGTGAAATAGTATCAGGATTAATATCAATAGCATAGAATATAGATACTGCAAAAAAAGCAATTACTAGTGATCTAAGTATTAAACTTGATATTCTAATTATCTTTTTCATTTAATTTCTATAACTAATAATAGCAGTCTTTCCAGCATTGGGAAATGTTCTAACAGCCATTCAAACCAAATATATGATGATGCTCTGGTACGTGGGATATTTATCTCATGTGTGGCAACAAGACTTTCATCACCATAAATATCTCTTGCTTTTGCCTCAATTAAATATGTTTTCTTATTAGAATAGGTATGAGCTATCTCAAAATCTTCACCTGATGCAAAAGGACCTTCCCAATCTTCAACATAACCATCTCCCCATAAAATATAGAAATAAACATCGTCACCATCAAGATCAACTGAAATAAATGTAAAATTATATGACGCTCCAGCCACACCACTGCTAGGACCATCAATATCAGGAACTTGAGGTGGATTGTTTTCTATAATTATCTCATATGGATCTGACCAATCGCTTTCAGCATAATGAATATCTATTACTTTTACTAAAATATAATACACACCAGGCCATGTATAAGTATGGTTAATTTCTACTGTTTCTCCAGGCGGGTAATAACCTGTTTCTTCAGAGTTTCCATCTCCCCAATCAATAAAGTACATTAAATCGTCATTGTCAATATCGGTTGCATTAACAAATAAGGTATTGTTTTCATAATAGATAATTGGTTTATTTGGTGGGTGATTTGAGTCTGACATTGTTGTGAAATCCCAAATAGGGCCATCTGTTGAAACTCCATGTTCGTCCCATGCAACGATTTTCCAGTAATATCTTGTGCTATAGTTCATGGTTCCAGGATCATAAGTTGTATCAGTTTGATTTTCTGAAACAAGAATGTCTGGTGTTGAATCATTGGCTTCTAAATAAACATCGTATGTTAGAGAGTCTCCATCAGGATCACCACCTGTCCAACTAAGATTCGTCTCAACATCTACACCAAATGAGTTGTTTTCTGGATAGGGATTAGAAGGTTCATAAGGTGGACTATTTTCCTTTTCTATCTTTATTAGCCATAAATCACCACCAGCACCAAATGAATCAGTTCTTCCTGTTATAATGTATCCTTCATCAGTTGTTTGCTGAACACAATAGCCATACTCAGCACTTGTTCCCCCGAATGTCTGATTCCACTCCTCATTACCATTGGAATCGGTTTTAACAAGCCAGATATCATTATCTCCAGCGCCATAATTCCATGTATTACCTAATATGATATATCCCCCATCAGTAGTTTGCTTTAGAGAAAAACCTTCATCAGAATAATATCCTCCGTATGTTTGACTCCACATCTCAGAACCATCTGGATCTGTCTTAATCAACCAAACATCATAAGTTCCAGCACCATATGATCTTGTCCAACCTGTAAGGATATATCCTCCATCAGTTGTTTGCTGAACACAATATCCAAAATCAAAATCGTTACCTCCGAATGTCTGCATCCATTCACCAGTACCATTAGAATCCGTCTTAATCAACCAAGCATCATAATGTCCAGCGCCATATGATTCTGTTCGACCTGTTATAATGTATCCTCCATCAGTTGTTTGCTGAACAAATTGACTGGTATCTTGACCTGTATCTCCAAATGTCTGATTCCACTCCTCAGTACCATTAGAATCCGTCTTAACAAGCCAAACATCATAAGATCCAGCTCCATAAGAAAATGTGTTTGCAGATATAATGAATCCTCCATCAGTAGTCTGCTGAACACAATAACCTACATCATAATTTGTTCCTCCGAAAGTCCTATTCCACACCTCATCACCATCACTATCAATCTTAATTAACCAGACATCACCATCAGTACCAAAAGAATCTGTCCTTCCTGTTATAATGTATCCTCCATCAGTTGTCTGGTGAACACAATAACCCACATCATAATCTGTTCCTCCAAAAGTCTGATTCCACTCCTCAGAACCATTGGAATCTGTCTTAACCAGCCAAACATCATAATCTCCAGCACCAAAAGAATCTGTCCCTCCTGTTATAATATATCCTCCATCAGTAGTTTGATCAACAGAAAAACCATATTCACTATTTGTTCCTCCGAATGTATAGTTCCATTCCTCACTAGGTGGGTTCTCATAAAGTATCTCTCGGTTCCATGTATTCTCAATAAAATCTGCATCTATTATATTATTCAGCTTTTTGAAGTTTGCACAATTACCTGAAACAACACTTATACAAATAATCATTATAGTTATCCCTAAAACCAAACCTTTTCTGACTAACCAATTCTTCAAGGTCCTACCTCCGTGGTAAAATAAATCTAATACTGGATATTTAAATGTTACAACAACAAAAGAGTTAGTAGTCTTTCCAGCATTGGAAAACGCTCAAGGAACCATAGATAAGATGTTGCTCTGGTTCTTGGTATTTCAACTTCAAGCTCACCCCAGTTGCTCTCAACATTATATATGTCTTTGGCTTTTGCTTGAATAATATAAGTTCCCTGAGTATCCCAAGAATGACTTTCAGTATAACCAGGTGGACCAGAAGTCTGAAAAGTTGTCCAATCAGTTTCTTTTCCGTCACCCCATCTTATAAAGTATGATATATCATCTCCATCAGGATCAATTGAAGTAAATGTATAAGGATAAGCCTTTCCATTTTCTCCATTTATTGGACCATCAATAATTGGTTTACTTGGTGGATCATTTAAAAACTCAATACCTTGTTGCAAACGAGTTGTATTAACTGTTGTCCCCATATAATCATCTAAAGGTGAAGCTGGACAACCCTCAAATTCAATTTGATATGTTATATCAAAAAAACTATCGATATTAAAATTACCGCTAAGCATTTTTGTTAATATGAACTGACCAGGACTTGGTAGTCCATAAAATTCGCCTGCCTTTATTCGAAACATACAAAAATCTGGATCGCCAAATAACTCTCCTTCTAATTGAAATAATTCACTTATAAAGCTTTGAACAGGATCACCTGGAGTTCGAGGTGCAGTATTTATTTCAAATGAGACAGGTACTGAAAGAATTCGATTAAATCCTGTTAAATCACCAGTACCTGTTACAACTAATCCAAGTGTAGCATCAAATTCAAGGATTTCACCACCTAATGGTCCACCTGGAGTCCTTACAATATTATAAAAATCATCAAATACCGGCTCTAACTCGATAGTAGTATCAGGTGGTAAGCCGTTAATTATATAGAATGGGTCTTCAGATGATTCATAAGGGCAATCAGCAGGTAGATCAGCAGTACCTTCTCCATTATCAGGTACGATACATGAATCTAATATTAATAAAATATCTTTAATTTCATCTGTTAAATAAACGCTCTGAGTTAATTCTTTTTCAATTGATGCAGACACAGATAAACTTGTAATTAATAGCATCATACAAATTATAATTCCAATTTTTTTATTTCTCATATTTTTTACCTCCCTCAATATTTTATATACACTGTTAGATATTTAAATGTTACAATTATTAATAATTTTAGATAATATGAATATCTTATCAAAAAATTTTTTCAATAATCTACCATGAACTTTTTTTAAAATACCAATATGTTAACTGCGGAATTACTAATGATAAAACCCAATGTATTGAAAGAATAAATGGAATTAAGGAAATTCCAAAAATGAAAGTTTGAAAATGAGGTTTACCAACCCGTTTTTTCGACTCTCTAAAAAAGATAAAAATCATAGTAATTGAAAGAATAATATTAATAATTAGTAATATTCCTAAAGGATTCAACAAACTGAAATTCCAATCTTTTAATCCAAAATAAAATAATGGCATTGGTATAATCAATACACCTAAAAATTGAATTAAAAAAATTATATAATCAGTCGCTTTACCAGTTAAACTTTTTTTATTGTTAAAATTTGAATTTAATGATTTATTTGATTTTATCTGAGATTTTGTTTTTTCCTTAGAAACTTTATTTTCTTCAACTTCTTTTAGATACAAATAGCATTTTTTACAAATAGGTTTGTTACCCCAGAGAGTGATTTTTTCAGGACAAGTTTTAATTTGAGTATAATCACCTTCCAGTCCACATCTTTCACATTTTAGCATTTTTTTCTCCCTAAAAATTATAATCTCCTAGTGAATATTTAAATGTTACAATGGGCTTGCTGGAATGAAATTATTTTTCAAATTTGATTAATAAAATAACAATTATACCTATTGCTACTAATGCAAGACCAAGAAGACTCCATAATCCCATTACTGATACAAATTCAAAGGTAGGAGGACTATCTTCTCCTGCACGCATATTTAAAAACCACGAAACAATTGATATTAAAACAAATCCTACTATGAAAGTAAGAATTCCTAATCCTAATATTATTTTTTCTGTACATATTTTCTTAACCTCCCTAAATAAAAATAATGATATAAGAAATATTTAAAGATTACAAAAGCAAGTAAAAATTTAGAAATTAAATAAAAAAATAGAAAGAATAAAGTTGTTCAATTAAAGAAGAACTATTAAATAATTTAAAATACGCTCGTAGATTTTTTCTAAGATAGTCTTTAGTAAAAATGGCCTTAAAAAAACACGAGGCATTTCTACATTAAGTGTTGCATATTCACTCTCTTCTTGATTGATATCTCTAGCTTTACATTTTATCGTATAAGTTCCATCAGCTGTCCAAGTATGATTTAGTTTTATACAAATACCTGAAGGAAATGGTCCTATGCAATCCTCACCAGACCCATCACCCCAATCATAACAAAAGTATATATCGTCGCCATCAGGATCTGATGCACAAAATTCATATTCATAGTCCACGCCGGTTTTTCCTTTTGGAGGGCCATGAATCTCTGGTATGTCTGGTGGGTTTTTAAATAACATTTCTGCATTAACAATCGGCACTAATAGCGTCATACAAATACCTAATATCAATATTTTTTTCATCATTTTCTTCACCTATTATATATTAACAATAATGAATGGACCAAAAATGAAGCAATTAAATTTCTCAATATTTGTACCTATTTTCACAATAACTTCAATATTTCCAAAACCAAAGGGTTGAAATAACTGTCCCTTTGATCTAATTAACTTTGCTTCACCACTAGGAAATTCGTCAATAGTTCCATTGGATATTGAATTAACTCTACCCAAGAATCCGCCAGTAATTGATATTTCCCAATCTACATTATAACTATTGTTATCTCCAGTGTTTTCTACAAATACGTTTACTTTCTTTATTCCGCCATATATTTTTTGAATATAAAACTGAGGTGGAATTATTTCTTCAAGGTTTATAATTTTATAATCAATTTTTAGTTCACCATCACCTTGCCATGAGACTGTTAGATTTAAATCAAGCTCATGAACATCACTTTCTGCACAAGATTCAATCAAGGATTCAATATACTCATCGCTGTTCCCACCACCTAAAAGTACTTCTTTTCCACCGTCATAATAAAGTGTTGGATATCCAAAAATGTTGTAATCTTCTTCAAGTCTTTTTTGTGCAGCACTGTTCATATCCTCAACCATAGCTGCATAATAAAAAGGAATAGTCGAAGATTTAGAAAGATTATATAATGAATCAGCAGCAGATGGGCAGTTTTTACACCATGTACCAGTCCCTTCCTCGATAAATACTGTATGAGTAAAGTTTTCATCGCGTATATTATATCCGTTTTCCCCTGGATGAGCTGATGCTGTTGCATCTACATAATAGGCATCAAATGGTTTAGAACTAGGAGGAAAAGAATAACCGATATTTGCAGTTGGATTAAAGATTACAGCAATTACAAAAACATTATCCTCTGTAACATCACCTATCCAGGTAATAGAATCTTGGTAACTGTCAAGATAATCAATTGATAAAGCTCCTTCATAAGCAAAATCAATAAATCCATAGTGATATGGTCGACCATTATACATGTTCCAACGTGAATCGGGTTCAACTATATAGATACGCAAAAAACCTTCATAAGGTAAATTATCTGTGAAATTTAGTGGTGATAATTCATTTAATTTGGAGCTAATTTCTTGTTCTGCACTAGTATTAATATTATTAAAACTAATCAGCAATATGAAAAATAATAATATAGTAGTAATAGCACTATATTTTTTTTTCATTTTATTCCCCAAAAAGAATATATTATTAATATGATAACATTTGTTAAATATATAAACTTTTATTTAAATAGGGTAAATATCAAGATTTTTATCTTGTTTTATAATATCCAAATATTTAGAATTAACCCTTAAATATTGATTAGAACATTAACTTAAAATGCTCTAATTAATTTAAGAAGTCTTTCCAGCATTGGCATTCGTTCAAGTATCCGTAGTAGCAATGGATGAAATACCGATCTAGGTTTTTGAATTTTAATTACAAATTTAGCTTGTTCGCTCTGAAGTCCTTTCTCATCTTCTGATATTGCAACAATTATGTATTCGCCCTCTTCAGTATAAGTGTGGCATTCTTCTATTGCCATTTCGTCTTGATAATAATCTGTTTCAACAGAGTTTCCATCACCCCAATCTATAATATACTTCACCTCGTGATCATCTGGATCATCTGAAATCAAAGCCCAGCATAATTCCTTTCCAGGAGGGGCATTTGGTGAACCATAAATTTTTGGTGATGTTGGTGGATAATTTGCTTCCGCTTCTGTTGTGAAACTCCAAATTGATCCAGAAGTGGTTTCTCCTTGACTATCCTCTGAGACAATTTGCCAATAATATGTTGTATCTACTTCCAAGGTACCAGGATCGTAAGCGTTCTGTAGTATATTTTCAGCAACAAGTGGCGGAGAACTAGAGGTGCCTAAGTATACATCATAATATACTTTATCACCCTGATTTGGATCTCCACCGGACCAAGTAAGAATCTCTTGAATGGATACACCTACTTCTCCATCTTCGGGCGTAGGATTACTTGGAGTATATGGAGGAAGGTTTTTTTCAGTCGTAAAATGGAAAATCGGGCTATTTACCGTATAAATACCATCTGTAACTTTTAAATACCACCAATATGTAGTATCAAATTCACTAAAATTATTATTGGTAAAATAGTAGGTTCCATCTTCAACATTTAAGTCACTTGCAAATGCTTTCCATGAACCGCTGCTGTTACTAATCCAAGTTAGGTTCATTGTTTCACCATCTTCGTCACTAATAGATATCTCTAGTTCTGGTTTGAGATCTACATTTTTGGTTCCATTTGCTGGTTTTTCATTAAAAATATCTGGTCGTCTATTATATCTACATATCGTATCAGCTGTGAGTGGTGGAGCCTCATCAGGTTCTCCAGGTTTTTTACCAATGCTATAAAATTCATAATAACCAGTACCATTTGGGAAGTTAAAATCCCAATACCATGGATAAAATAAATCAGGATTATTAGGGTTATTCCACAATGACCAGTTTACACTTGGTTTACCGAAAGAGTATTCAATAGTGATATCATCCCAAGCACGTCCATCATTTGTTAGTTGAACATTATCATATTGGGAAAACAGTATTGCAAAATTACTGTCGGCTGGTGATTCGAAATTATCATCATCAGATATGTTATATTCAATTTGTGTAAATACTTGATTATCTAAAACTGATTCAGGAACTATCTCAAACCAAGTATCTCCATCATTTGTATAAGCGACAACATCATAATTTCCCCAACCTGACCATTGGTCTGGAGCTGGATTTGATTCATCTCCCCATTCTCGTTCCCAAAAATCGATACTTATACCAGTAGCGTCAGTAAAGTCAAATTTTGTGTAAATAACATTTAAAGAGTAATCAAATTGTTGAGAATCGAAATCATCCATAGCACATGAAAAAGCCCCACTGTGAGCATTTGTAAAGTCAAATTGAATTCTAGCATCTCCCCCTGTTTGATATGTATTCCATAGACTTGTATTTTGAGTACCTGACTCAAATCCTTCAAAAATTGAATACTTTTGAACTCCTGACCAAGTTTCATTGTCTCTGCTCCATCTATAATATAATCCTACCTCAGATAAATCGCTTGGTCCAGTAACAGATATTGCTAAAGGTACAGAATATACATTATATGAAGATATTTTATCAACAGATGTATTTATAGCAAATATTGGAGTAGTAGATTCTCTTTTTATATTTCCAGCAACAGGTATAACAGTAGCAACAATTAAAAGTAAACAAACAAAAATTCCTATTATTTTCTTTTTCATCTTTTTTACCTCCCTTAGTTAATCATCTTAAATAGATATTTAATTATAGTGCCCCTATAAGGTAATCGTTCGAATAAAAGGTCTAATAAGTTAAAATTTAACACTTTGCTTCGTGGTATGATAACATCAAATTCCGTCCAACCAGGAGTATAGTAATCAAATTCATCCTTAACACGAACTTTTATTACATAGTTACGTGTTCGATTCCATGAGTGTTTTTTTACTAAAATCTCACCTGATAGTATTGGTCCGATATCTGTTTCAATATCGCCATCTCCCCAATCTATATCATATGTTAAATTATCATCTTCTGGATCATATGCTACAAAAGCATATTGATATTTGACACCAGGAACTCCTTGTACTGCTCCATATATTTTTAGATTATTTGGTGGTTTATCCCCTATTCGTATATGGTATTCTTCCCATTCTCCAATTTTGTTTTTTATGTCTATTGCTCTTGCTCTCATATAATAATCATTATTTGATGGAAAACTATGTGACAATTCTACTTCAGTATTCGATGGGACATAATCTGTTTCTGTTGTTGTACCATCACCCCAATCTACGTAATACTTAATATCTTCTCCTTCATAGTCTGAAGAAACAAATGTGTATGTTAGTTCTTCCTGTGGATCTCCATATTTAGGTCCAGTTATAATAGGTCTATCTGGTGCTTGATCTCCAATTCTTATTAAATGTATATCTGAGTATCTACTATCATCCCATATATCATAACATTTTGCTTTAATTTCATAACTCCCATCCACATTCCATGTATGACTTACTATAACATCTTCACCTGGTTCAAAAGGTCCAAGTTCCTCAATATTTCCATCATCCCAGTTGATATATAGCATTACAGAATCTCCTTCAGGGTCATCAATTGAAAAGGTAAAATCATATTCAATACCTGGTTGTCCTGTTATTGGGCCAGTAACGACTGGAGGATATTGTTCGTTTCCCCCTGGATATTTAATTATTTTAAATTCATCTAAAGTACCATCAAAATAATCAATTAATTCATGACTATGTCTACCTATTTGACAATATCTAAATTGATCGCCAAAAAAATCACATATATATTTTTTAAATGTGTGATCTAAATCTCCATCTACAACAATTTTTACAAATGGGTTATCTTGAATACCGTTATAATAAATTTCAACGAAATGCCATGAACCATCATTATAACTATTATTGGACCAAGTTAGAACTCCACAACTCAGACGCCATACCTGTACTTCAATTTTACCTTCCGATGTAATAGCAACATGAAATCCTGGATTATAACCATAGGAGTCTCCTCTGCACATACTATAGATAATACCCCTATTTGTTGAAGATGATCTAAAATAAAATGATAAATACAAATCATCTGTTTTATTAATACCTAATTTATTTTTTGTATGTTCATCTAGGTCGATATAATCATCTGTTCCATCAAAATCCAGTGCATAACCATATTTTCCAGTAGTCCATGAAGCCCCATATATTGTTCCATCATAATCATGGCCTGAAGAATCACCTGCAGTGTTACCATTACCCTCATCAAACTTCAAAAAAATATTTACATAATCGTCTTCATCAATAGTAACTGAAGAAACTTCCTTTATCATCGTAGTTCTTGTTTTATTTTCATATCCACTAATGTTTGGTATAGTACTAGCTCCGATAAACAATAAAGTTAAACTTAAGATTAAAGTTTTACTTAATAAATTGTTTTTTTTGTTCATTAATTCGTTGCCTCCTTTAATATAATAATATAATTAATGTATATAAATCTTAACAATAGTTAATATTTTTCCTTATAAAATCTTTTCTATTTTATAAAACATTAATTTAGGTTTATCTTTCATTAAAAAATATTTAAAATGATTAAAATGTAAGTTTAGATATCTTTATTATTACATAAGTATCAAAAGTTTAAAATGCATGATGAAGCATATTTTATGAACATAATGAATAAACCCAAACAATTTGCCTTTATTTTTTTAAATTTAGATTACATTTAATTTAACAAAAACATTTTTTGCAAGACATTTAAAAGTTTTAGTTTTAAAAAATATGTTTTTAAGAAGGGTTTAGCTGAGGCAGAAAGAAAAGTATGAAGAAATAGATTTTTTTAAAAAATTCATTCTTTCTTCAGAACTAGACTCTATTATTCTAGTGATATTTATTTTTGGTAGATAAATTTTATCTCAAAAAATTTAGAATTCTATTAAGCATTGAGAATTGTTCAAAAATTAATTGTAAATATTTATTAAGTTCTCGATATCTTGGTATTGATATACCAAAAGTACTTTCATTGCTTTTTAATCCTGTTTCATCTTCAGCATAAGCAATTATTGCATAAACTCCATTTTTACTATAAGTATGGCATAATTCTATAGGGTCATAGGATGAATTATAATCAGTTTCATTAATGCTGCCATCTCCCCAATTAATTACATATTTGATTGCGTCACCATTCATATCTTCAGACTGAAATGTCCAACATAATTTTGTTTTAGCACGTCCTTCTCTAGGCCCCTCAATGTAAGGGGGATTAGGTGGTAAAGGTCCAATTGGTTCTGATAATTGAAATGCCATATCAAAGTCAAAACCTTGCACATCAATTCCAGGTGTCCAAAATGGAAAACTAAAATAGTCTGAACCTAATAATGATGCATTTAAAAGTATACTCTTATGATAGCCCCAACCAGATTGTGGAGGGTAACTTCCTTCAGCCCAAATGCTGATCCAGTATTTTTTGTTTGCTTCAAATTTGATGATTTCTGGTAAATTAATCCAAAATTTATAGTAGATAGAATTACCAGAGTTATAAAGAATCTCCTTATTAATTTCAATCCAAGTAAATAGATAAGGTCCTGCAAAACTAGGAGAATATGGGTGACCATCAGGTTTTCCTTCGCTTGTATTATCATAATAAAATGATATTGACCAATCGAAATTACCTGATTCGTAATTTTGACCCCAATAACCACCTATCCAGTATACATCTGAAATTTCTGCCTCTTCTTCAAAATAAAAGTCATCAACAATATAGAAATCGAATTGTTTATTTTCATCCCATTGTGAATATATTAAACCAGAATAATCCATTCCATTGTCCCATACTATTGTACCTAAAGTACCTAAAAGAGAAGATTCATCGCATAAATTTAAATTAATAATTGAATTATTATTTTCTTGATATGCAGTTACAACAATAGTTGATAGAATTAAAGAAAAAGCAATGAATATTAATACTAATAAACTTGAGATTTTTTTCATTTTTGTTATCACACTATTTCAACATTAATCTAACGATTGCTAATTTATAATCTTTTTGCTAAATATAAACTTATATGAATATAAAGTTTTATATTAAATTTATTAAAAAAATTATTTTTTATTGATATCAACAACAGTTACTGTAAAAATCAATTTTTTACCTGCTAATGGATGATTCAAATCTAAAGTTATTGCCGAATCAGTCATTTTAATTATTGTAGCATAATAAACTTTTTCAGTAGGAGTATCGATTTTTATTCTCATACCAATTGAAAGATCGGTATCTGTTTTGAAGGATGTTCTTGGTGCATCAATTATTAAATTTTCATGATATGGGCCAAATGCTTCATTTGGTTCAATTGTAATAGTTTTTGTTTCACCTGTTTTCATGTCTTTTAAACAATTTTCAATAGAAGAAAATATCTTTCCTTCTCCAATTATTATTTCAATAGTATCATCATTATTTTCAGGAAAACATTCCTCACCACTTTCTAATTTCGCCTCATATTTGATTTTTACCTTATCTCCTTTTTCAATACATTCCATGATATTACCTTTTATTTATTGTCCTACTAATAAAAAAATGAGTAAATGAGTGCATCAATTTTTTATCTGCAGGTATTTATATCTTATTGTTTAATCATACTTAAGTATTATTATATTAAAAATTCTTTTTGTTATTAAGTCTATAATAATTTAATAATCCATTTATATTTTAATGATAATAATGCTTCCAAGTTAAATAAAATAACCTTTTGACATTTTTACACGAAAGTTATATAAACTAAAATAAGAAGAGTATAAACCATAAGGGAAAATTTTATTAAAAATGGAGGATGTGATAATAGATGTTTGATTGGATGAGTCAAAAAGGTAAGAAAGCTTGGCAATTTCTTATTTGGTTTTTAATATTTTCATATATTCCAATACTACCTGCATATTTTATAATGTCTCTTGAAGGCTTATTAGGTTTAACTGCTTTAATATATGTAGCAATATCAATGTTGATAATTTTTAAATTGTATATAAGATATGAAAATCAGGTAAATATCAAAAAATCTATAAAATCCGTTTAATTTTTTTCTGATTTTTTATAAAAATAAAAATTTTAAAAATTCTATTATTTGATTTTATATTTCTTTTATCATTTATTTTTCTAATTTTTATTAAAAAAATTCATTAGTAGAAACCATTAAATTAAAATAAACTATTCTAGATATATAATTTATTAGGAGTTATAAAAATATGAAAAAAAATTATTATAGAAAATATATACTTTTATTTATAATTGCAATCTTAATTGGAACAAATATTTACTCAGGATTGGGAAAAAATATAATAAAAAATAATTTAGATATAATAATTGAACAGGAAATTTTTAAATTTGTTGATGGAGAATTTATAGTAAAATTCAATGCAGAAGCAGATATAGAAATCTACAAATCTTCAAACAATTTTTTATATACAGGTATTGATACTATAGATTTATTAAATATAAAAAATAATGTAAAATCTGCAGAAAAAATATTCAAATCTAATGAAAATCCTTATCTAGATAATATTTTCAAGTTTGCTGTACCTGAAAATTCAGATATTCTTTCAATTATACATCAATATTCACAAGATCCGAATGTGGAATATGCGGAGCCAAATTATATATATCAAACTTGCAAAACTCCAAATGACCCTGATTTTAATTTACAATATTATCTAAACAATTCCGGTCAAACAGGTGGAATACCTGATGCTGATATTGATGCGCCAGAGGCATGGGAAATTGAAACAGGTAACAAAGACATTGTAATTTGTATACATGATACTGGAGTTGACTGGGATCATCCTGATCTAAAAGATAATATTTGGATTAACTCCGGCGAGGATCTTAACAGTAATGGTATTGTTGATCCATCTGATTTTAATGATTTTGATGACGATGGAAACGGTTATATTGATGATATTCGAGGATATGATTTTGTAAATACTACAAAACCTGTTGTACCTGGTGAAGATGGAACGATTCCTGATAATGACCCGATGGATTTTCATGGACATGGTACACATTGTTCAGGTATTGCTAGTGCTTCAACAGATAATGGCATTGGTGTTGCAGGAGTATGTTGGAATTGTAGTATAATGCCTGTCAGAATCGGTTTTAAGGCTTCTGGTGGAGCAGGTCTTATTGATATTGTTGCCGCTGCAAAAGGTCTGGAATATGCATCAGATAATGGTGCAAATATTATAAGTATGAGCTGGGGAGGGTCTCAAATTACCTGGTTGATTTGGGATGCTGTTAATTATTCCTATTCAAAGGGAACAATACTTGTCGCAGCTGCAGGAAATATTGCAAATGGAATAGAACATTATCCTGCAGCTTATCCAAATGTTATAGCAGTTGCAGCAACAGATCACAATGATAGCAGGGCTCATACAGCATTTGGAAGTAATTTTGGAAGCTGGGTGGATGTTGCTGCTGCCGGTGAATATGTGTATAGTACACTTTTCAATGATACCTATGTATCATGGAGTGGAACATCTATGGCTACTCCCCAAGTTGCAGCATTAGCTGCATTAATTCTTTCAAAGAATCCATATTTCAGCCAAAAGCAAGTATGGACAATTATAAGATCAACAACAGATGATGTAAATTCATCAGATAAATATATTGGAACAGGTAGAATAAATGCTTATCAGGCAATTATAAGGGATTCTTCACCTATTGCAGAACTATTACCTGAAATGGATAATGCAATAGTTTTTGGAAATGTTTCTGTCTTAGGATCTGCTTATGGTGATAATTTTGAAAAATATGAGGTTTATTCTGGAGAAGGAATGTACCCACAAGAATGGACATTAATTCATACATCAGACACTCCACTTGAAAATGCTACTTTATCTATTTGGGAAGCACCAATTCCTGAAAATGAAAGTTATTATTGTATCAGATTATTGGTTTATGATACATTTGATCAGATTAGTGAAGATAGAGTTATTTTACAATTAGATAATATACCATCTGCTCCAGAAATCGAAGGACCTACTAGTGGTGCAGTAGGTGTTTCATATACGTACTTTTTAACTTCTATAGATTCGGATGACGATGATATATATTATTATATAGATTGGGGTGATGGAACCTGTCAAGATTGGATAGGCCCATATGAATCTGGTTTTAAAATATACAGTTGTCATAACTGGACTTCTAGAGGAAAATATACAATTAGTGCTAAGGCAAAAGATATATATGGTGCAGAAAGTGAGTTGACAACAATTAAAATAACTATTCCTCGTAATAAACCTGTAGAAAACTTTATATTTTTATATCTTAAAGAAAGATATCCAAATATCTTTCTTCTTCTAAATCTTTTTGATTAAACAATAAAAACATCTTATTAAAAATAGGATTAAGAATAATATCTTATAAATTCTTTTTTATAATTAATTATAAAATATTTCATATTTCAATAAGGTAGGTTGTAGATTTCCAAGGGTATTTTTTTACATCCTCGATATTTTATTCCCATCAATTATAATAAATAATACTTTTATTGATTTGATATCATCTTATGATAATACAAATCCTATTTTTAAATTTTATCTAGGATTTAATTTTTAAAAAAAGATCCTTGTGTATTAATTTTTTAAAATTAATAACTAAGAATGGAATTGTTAAAAAAAATTAATTAATACTTTTTAAATAAAATCCTTAATTAAATATCTTGAGTAATTACTCCTAAAAAATTAGAATACTCTAGGCTAATCTAATATTACGACTCGTGCTCGGCCTAATAGCATAATCATGCCGCCGAATATTCTGTCGTAACCAAGTTCTCCAACGTTAATGTATAGACCAGAGAATATAGTTGTTCTTGCTATATGAAAACCGAGTCTGTCACCAAATTCGACTCGACCTGGTAACAAATTAATATTAAAGTTACCCGTGTAACCACCACCTCCTAGGAATATTGGTGGGTAGAATAACCATATTGGTCGAATCATAATTCCGAGGAATGTTTCATAGTCATAGAATGGTATATATGCATATCCCATGCCCATGCTAATTATGGTGCTTCTATCAACCTCGGTCTCAAATAATTCCTGGTACAGCCAATCAGATGATATTGGATCATAACCATTTGCTTGTAGAACATTGTTCAATGATAATACTATTGTGTTTACATGAGATTTTATTGCATCTTTCTCTTCTTCAGTGAATTTAAAATCTCTAAATGGTTTGTTTTCCTGTAACCAGGTTTGGAATCCCTTCACATTATCAACAAATAGGTCTACTCCAGCTTTTTCTATTGTCATCTTTTGATGAGTAAGTCCTTGTTCATCATTTCCAATAATTATGTTCATTACTTCTGTATCTTCGACTGGTTTTTCTGTATTTTTCAGAGCAGGAATAGCTGGAACGATTAATAGTATCGCTATTACGAGAATCGGTAGAACGGCTCTTTTCATATTTCACCTCCCCCGTCTGTTGACATTTTTTGATGAAAACACCGACGACGTGTCATCACCTCTTTCCAATATATTTAACGGTTGTTAATTTATAACCTTTTCGCTTTTAATAAGCAATAAATTTATATACTATTTTATAAAAACATTAAATATTCATGTACTTATAAACTTATTTATATCCAAAAGAATTATATACTAACAAAATAATAAAAATATTATAAACATGGGGCAAACCACATTATGCGTAAGAAAAAAAAATTAATATCACTAATATTTATAGTATTATTCTTAACAATATTATATTTTCCAATTATCAATGCAGAAGAAACAATAAATCAAGAAAAAATATTAACAATTTGGATGCCAGGTATAACAAAAGATAATTATTTTACTCAAATAGAATTGTCAGAAGAAAAAAGACAAGAATTTATTGATGAATTATACAGTACTCTAAATGTAATAAACAATACAATTTCTCCTAATAGTGTTGGAGGATCTAAAATAACCTATGAAGAATGGCAACATATAAAAGATATAGTATGCTCCTTCTTAAACTCAATAAAAACAGATATTCAGGATTTCCCTAGTTTAGACACAGATAAATTAGCAACAGAAATAATTGAAGATTTTTTTAACCCATTTATTGGAATATTCCGACCAAAGCCAGTTTTCAGTGCTGGAATAGGAAATACATGGATTCCATTTTATGATTATGAAACATTTTTTGGTTTTATGTTCCGTTCAATGATAATAAAATATCAGTTTGGATTCACCCATATAGGCGGTTTAGCTCAATGCCGTCTAACAATTGGGAAATTTTTCATGATAAATACCTTATTTAGTGGAATTTTCATAAACCTTGGAGATATTGGTTTTGAACAAATTGTTGGTCCAACATTGTTTATAGGAACAATTTTTTTATCCAGAATATAAATTTTTAAAAAGAAAAAAAAAGGAGATTATTAATATCCACCAATCATTAAACTAGGATCACCTAAAAGGACCCATTGAGTTAAAGATTTTGCATGATCAAGAAAATCTAGGTCAAATTGAGAAACATATGATATTTGTGTTTCTTTGAAGGTCTCACCTAAAACATGATAACCTTCTTGGAAGTACTGTTTATAAAATTCAATTCCAATTCCTCCATCAAGACCCTCCCTAGTACAATCTTCTCCTAAAACTCCATAACCAAGACCAGTGTTTCCAATACTAGCAATAGCTCCTGTTTTTGGAAGTTTTACAAGATACCAGCTGAAGCACTCTGGAACAGCAGTACCATGACACCAAGTGTTTTTCTTATTGTAAATATCTAACATTGCAGGTATCATTGTTACATTGAACTGGCTGTTATGACATCCTCCAACAATTACTACTGGAGGTTTATTTGTGTTTGTTAATTTTTTCATAGGGAAAATTGGTAATTGAACAAATTTTGGGTATATCTTGATATTTGAAACCTTGAAACTAGGAATACTTCCATATCCTCGACCACCGGGTATACCAGGATAATGATCAGTCCAAACATTTGGACTTCCATGTCCTGAGAAGAATGCAAAACCACACCCTTGACTTAATGCCTCAATAATGTCATCTGGGCCAGTTAGTTTTCCATTAGATGCCCAAAGATGTTCTACATCAAAATCTTCAGTAACATAATAAGTAGCACCAGGGTCACCTGAAATAGTTTCTTCACCAACAACCCATTCCCCTTCATAATAGGTTTTTGACTCATATCTCCAATCTGAGAAAATTATATCATTTTCACTGTTTTCAACCCATACATGAATATCTGTAACAACTCCATAGGGTTTAGGATCATATGTTTTTCCACGAATATGTAAAATTCCATCTGTATAGTTTATATTTGCCCAACCAGTGACAGAATTTCCATATGCAAGGCTTTCACTGATATTTTCAAAGACATTAGTATTGCCTAATATATCTCCATCTGTTATTGATACTATCTCAGCGATAGGTGGTGAAGGATAATCTGTGGCTCTTTCATGATCATTATGATTAAACGTAATAGATGTTTCCACTGTTCTATCAAGAGTAACATGAATTTCTTCGATTGGTCCAGAAATATCATAATCGTTTTCACTTTGTGCAAATATTGTGTACTCACCATCTGGAAGAGTACTAGTATCCCACTGGAAATCAAGATCTATCTGATCAAGGAAACCATCCCCTGATATTGTAATTACCTTTTTGAACCATTCACTTCCTGCAGTTGTTGTTTCATAGTTAATTATCTTATTTACAACATTTTTAACTTCTGTTTTATCTCTGCAGGCAAGTCTTCCAACACAAACGTCAGGTTCTAGATCAATTGTATCATTTTCATAACCTTCAAGGTTCCAAGCAGCAATAATACCGTCGTCGTTTGAATCCCAATCCTCAAACTCTCCACCTTCTTTATATATGTCTGCGTAATAAAGATCGGTAATTACACCTGGATCATGAATCTTTGCGATAGTTAAAGGATGTTCAGGATCATCAATATAGTTATTATATCTAACAGGTAGATGCCATCCTATTATACCATAATTTTTATTCTCCCTAGGATTTGCCAAAATTTTATTTTTTAGCCCTCCAACAAGTAAGACGTAAGTAATATTGTTTGTCTCAATTGCATCCTTTATAAAGAGTTTTATTTCTTCGGGATAATCAACACCCTCATATTCATCATATATTTCTTCTGTTGTTTTTATAAAGGTATTAACACCATAACTATTCTTATGTTCAACTAATTTTTGTAAAAGACTTGAAAATTTGTCAGGAGTAATAATTACCAAATCATATTCAGTATCGATAGTAAATGGACTTGTATCCGGTATTTTATAATTTATAATAATATCTGATTTTTCCATAATAAAAATTTCATCTAATGCTGGAGCGTATCTAATAGGATAAATATGTAGAGTTAGATGGGTTACTCTTTCGTTTTTGGAGTTAAGTCCACAACGAACAAATGATTTATACCATGTTGAAGGATACATCTCAGAGCTTAAATACACAGATTCATCTTTTTTGTTTATAGTATTGATATCAATTTCATTTTCCAAAGAAATCAATGGAAGATGTATTGGTGCAGGACGAATTTTTTGATTTATATCTAATTCTTTTATATTTCCTTCATTTAATTCGATTTCGACATCATAAACACCAAAAGGAAGCTCAAAAGTTTTCACAATCTTTGGTAAAATAGGTTTACATGGACTCATGAGATATGAAGATGTATCTTCAAACTCAATTTCAATAAAATCTTCTGTTGATTCCTTTAATATTAAAGATGAAGAATCTATGTTTACTATATTTCTTATTTTTTGTATTTCATATAAATTGTTAGTATCTTCGCTTACAGCAACAGCTCCAATTCCACTTAAAACTAATGTTACTACTACTATTATTGGTAGAAATTTTTCCATTCTGATTTACCCCCTATATCTAAGATATTTTGTTTCCTTTTTAACTTTTTTGGAATATATAATTTTGTACTATTATTTATTAATTATAAGATATCCTTTTAAATATTTTCCCTATAAAATCTTTAAAATAAATATGTTAAATAAAAAAATTATACATGCCATATTTAATTTATATTTAAGTTTTAAAGGATACATAAATTCAAAAAATATGTATTAATGAAATCTTCTAACTTAATTTTACTAATAAATATATATAACATTTTTATATTCGAACTATGATATGATAATTAAGGGAGTAATAAAAGGAATAAAATATTCTTAATAAGTATAATAGGATTTTTAATCCTAAGTGGAATAAATGCTGTTGCATTCAATAATGGAAATGAAAAAATCGAATTGGAAACCAAATATTATGATAAAACAATTGATTCAGAACGTGATTATACACATAAAGTATTAGCAGAAATTGGAACTGGTTCCTGGTGTTATTGGTGTCAATTTACAAACGCTGTTATGTATGATATATATACAAATGGAAATTATAATTTTGAATATATTGAACTTGTAGATTCAAATCCAATAGCTGTTGAGAGAATAAATAATTTTAATATAGCTGGATATCCAACAACCTGGTTTGATGGTGGATATGGAGTTGTACTTGGCGGATACGATACTTGGACCGAATATACCTCACAAATGGATATTTGTGGTGCAAGATCTGTACCAGATATACATGCTGAAATGAGAGTATCTTGGATTGAAGAAGAACAAATAAAAGTTGATATTAACATACAAAATAACGAAACCAGTACATACACGGGTCATATACGAGCATATATTGTGGAAATTGTTTCACGATGGAAGGATTATGCTAATGCTGACTATCACCATAGTTTATTAGATTTAGCATTTGATGAAGATATTTCAATTCCTGCAGGAGAAACATATTCAGATAGCTCAAATTGGGATGGATCCTCATGGAATAATCCCGATTTAACTATGGATAATATTATGGTAATTCTTGGAGTTTTCAACTCTGAATGGAATCAAGGTTATTCAGATCCGCCATCTGGAAATCCCTTTGATGCTTATTATGTAGATGAAACAATAGCTGCCACACCAAGTTCAAGTACACCTCCAGAAACTCCTGAAAAACCTGATGGACCCGATGAAGGAGTATCTGGAATAGAATATAATTTCACAAGTAGTACAACAGATCCAGATAATGACAATATTTTATATAAATTTGATTGGGGTGATGGATCCTATAGTAATTGGCTTGGATCTTATCCCTCTGGAGATATTGTAACAGCATCTCACTTCTGGGATTATGCGGGTAATTTTGAAATAAGAGTTAAGGCAAAAGATGATAATGGAAGTATAGAAACAGACTGGTCAACTCCACTATCAATTCACATTGTTGGTGGTCCAGAACTAGAAATTGATATGATTAAAGGTGGACTATTTAAAGTTAATACAAAAATAAAAAATATTGGAGAATTACCAGCAGAAAATATATCATGGACAATCCATCTTGATGGCGGTACACTTATTCTTGATGGAGAAAATTCAGGAGTTATTGATAATATTCCTGCAGGGGGAGAGGTTTCAATCAGCTCAAAAATGATTATAGGATTTGGAAAGACTCGTGTATATGTAACAGCGGAAATTGATGATGGTCCCTCAGATTCAAGAAATCAAGGTGCAAAGGTATTATTGTTCTATATTAAAGTAAATATAGGTGGCGAATAGTAAATCACTAAATAAAAAAAAGACTGACAATATAAATTGGTGAATTAGCTGTATATGTGCTTACATATACATCTGCGAAAAAGATACTTAAACTACGGCTAAATACTAGGTGATGGAAGGAATCGGGCTGGTAGTTTTATTAGAGTGCATCCCATCCCCTCCTATCGAGGCCGGCCCACCTTCTTTTTTTCCCAAACATTAATTTCTAAAAAAAAATTTATAGTAGAAGTTTATACGCTGCTTTATGCCTCATGAACATGAACATAAAACAAAAGCTTCAACAACTCCTTATACTGTTGAAGATGCAATAAAAATAGCTGATGAAATATTTAAACTTAGTAAAGATAAAAATTACAAGTTAGGTGCTTTTATTCATGGTTTGATATTTGCTTTAGAATATGCTCAATATTCATTTAAAATTCCACAACAACAAATGGCTAATATTAAGAGAGACTGTAGAAAATATTTCAAAGCAATAGATTTTAAAAAAAGTTAAATAAAAGCATATAATTATAAATTTAATACTTTTCTTTTTTTTCTGACTCTTTTTTAATTTTTTTCTGATTTAAAAAGGCTATTCTTTTCTTAAGATAAGACATATCCTTTTTATCGATTTTTTGTTTTTTATGAAAATATTTTCGATTAATCGGTGTTTTAAATCTTGGTCTCATATATCTATTTGTTGAATATATAAAGAAGAATAAGTTTTTTTATATATATTTTTCAAAAGGTATGTTTTTATACAATAATTAAATTCCTTTGTTGTTTAACTTGAATGGGAGTTATTATGAATAAATCATTAAAAGTATTGGTTACTTATTTTTCAAAATCAGGTAATACAAAAAAACTAGCACAGATGATTGCTAAGGGCGTAAAAGATGTGGAAAAGGTTGATTGTATATTAAAACCAGCATCAAAAGTAACAAAGGATGATTTTATTTCATCAAATGGAATTATTGCAGGTTCACCTGTATATTTTGGAACAATGGCTGCTGAATTAAAAGATATGTTTGATAGATTTGTAGGTGTACGTAAAAAGATGGGTGATAAAATTGGTGCTGCATTTGTAACATCTGGCGATGAATCTGGTGGAAAAGAAACAACTATAATGTCAATTATTCAAGCATTTTTAATTTATGGAATGATAATAGTTGGTGATCCACTTGATGCTACTGGTCACTATGGTGTTGCTTGCATTGGTGCTCCTGATAAGGAAACTGAAAAAAATGCAATAAAACTTGGTAGAAGAGTAGCAAACTTAGTAATAAAACTAAAAAATTAACATATTTAAAAATAAAGAAAATAAAATATAAAAATTTTACTAATTACTTATACAAGGACATTCTCTATAAAGCTCTAATATATCATTTTTGTTTTTTACTGTAAATATTGGTTTTATTAAATTTTCCAAAAGACTAACTACAGGAAATGTAATAAAATTGCAATTATAATCCCATATGAAAAAAATTAAAAACAAAGTATAAAAGATTGCTTGGCCTATATAGGTATTTGTAATTCCTGAGAAAAATAAAATTAACATTATTATTGCTAGAGGGATAGCAACAAATAATCCAAAAATAGCACAGAACATAAACAAAACAATTGTGTTTAATATTCCAATTATTCTATTGCATAGAGAATCAACTAATGGGATATATCCATATAATTGTGATATCTTTTTTATTAATACATTTAGTTGAATAACAAGTTCCTTAATATTTGGTTGATCCGTTAGATTATTGCTTATCTTATTTTCTCTGGCAACTGTTATGAAAGGTGTAACTATCATAATAATTGTAAAGAGAATTGCAATAAGGATTTCTTTATTCACTTCCTAAAGCCTCCCTCTAATAAATTAATCAAATAAAGAGTATATAAATGTTACAATATATCATTATATGTTGGAATATGCATATTCTTCTGCTTATGCATCCAAAAATTATATAAAATCCAAATACATTTTTCCATTTAAAGCAGGATACAGTAGAATTATTTATAAAAAAAGGATTGGTGAGATCGATGGGATGTGAGTTCAAAACTCATGTTAAATTAGACCATATTCAGGATTTTGAAATGATGTTTGAGAGGATGAAAGTAGATCGTCCTCGTGAAGCTGCTGTATATTATGTTACATTGGTTGTTGATTGTCCAAAGGAATTTTCTGATTTTTTAAAGGTTGCAGAAGAATTTGCAAATATTACACGACGCCCTCTAGAAACAGGTAGAGCTTCTCTCTTAAGAAATGGGCTGATTGCCAAAGTTTTATTTTCAAATGAAACAAACCAGGATTTCGGTCGAGAAAGCTACCTTCCAGCACATCCAAGAGCAATTTGGGAAGATTCTAAAAGTGAACTTAAACAAGTTATAGCTCAGGATACATATAGTATAATTGAAAATCGAATTAATGAATACAGTAATTATTATACAAGTAATTTTGAAAAGTATGGAATTAAACTCAAAAGAAATGGCAATGTTACATTGCAATATAGTGGAAAGTGGATTCTATATAATGTTTTAAGCAACTGTTTAGATAACAGTAATGGACTTAAAATGCAGGTCGGTGGAGAAAGATTTTTTGATGATCCATTTTTAAAATATTTCAAGAAATTTCTAGAACTTGATACAAAAATTCAGCTTATTATTGATAATACTACAAATAAAGACGCAATAAAAAAATTAACAGAGCTTTATAGTGACAAACTTGAGGTTAGATACTTTTCAGAGAAAGTTTCAGGGACAATGCGTAACTTTGTATTTGGCAAAGAAATTGCAGTAAATGGAATAAAAATACTGCCTGAGACAAGTGATGAGCCCTCTTATGTTGGAACAGCTTATGTTGACTTGCAGGATATAGAAGTTTTAGATACAAAATTTAATAGTTTATGGGATCTTGCAAAACCCTTCAAAAGTAAATAAATATTTAATTTTATCTAAATCTTGTCGTCTCAAGGTTATGAAGGGCAATTGTATTTACATTATATCTTTTGTGAACTGTTGAAGATATATCAAGACATTTTGACTCTTCTCCATGACCAAATATTATTCTTTCAGGGCGTGGAGACATATTATTTATATAGTTTAGAAGTTGTCTACGATCGCTATGACCTGAAAAACCATCACAGGTTTCAACTCTCATTTTCATCTTAACATTTACAATATTTCCACTAATATTTAATGGAATTTCTTCCCAACCCTTTTGTATCCTTTTACCAAGGGTTCCTTCAGCTTGATAACCAACGAAAGCAATTGTGTTTTTCTTATCTTGTGCCCAGTCCTTGAAATATTCCATAACAGGTCCACCATTCATCATACCACTTGTTGCAAGAACAACACATGACTCAGGATGATTATTTAATATGTCTTGTCTCATGTCGTTACTATCAACTCTTTTGAAAATCTCTGAAAGAAGTGGATTTTCTCCTTGTTGGAATATTTGGGCTCTAAGTTTGTTATTTAGATACTCTGGATAAGCGGTATGAATTGCTGTTGCTTCCCATATCATACCGTCAAGATAAACAGAAATTTTTGGTATCTTTTTTGTTTTTACAAGGTTTTCGAGAACAATCATTACCTCTTGGCTTCTACCAACTGCAAAAACAGGGATTAATAGTTTTCCTTTCTTTTTTATTGTACTTTGAATTATGTCATTAAGTCGTTCTGTTGCTTCCTGTCTACTTGGTTGAAAATCCTCCTTTCCGCCATATGTAGATTCCATAAATATTGCTTCAAGGCGTGGAAAACGATTAATTGCTGGATTAAAAAGCCATGTCCTCTCGTATTTTACGTCTCCACTAAAAGCAATATTATAAAGACCTTCACCTACATGAAAATGTGCAATGGCAGATCCCAAAATATGACCTGCATTATGAAATGTAAGTCTAACATCAGGGGTGATATCAGTAGTGTCACCATAATCTATAGTTATACAATGTTTAATCAAATCACGAATATTTTCAGCTGAATATGGTATCTTTTTTCCATCTGCTGCAGCAACTTTGAGATAATCCATTTGAAGAAGAGTACTCATATCTCTTGTTGGAGATGTACAATAAACAGGACCATCATATCCATATTTATACAACAATGGAACAAGACCAGAGTGATCTAGATGAGCATGGGATATTACCACTGCATCAAGGGTTTCAAAAGGAAGAACTTCAGGTAAATGAAGATATGGTGTAGCACTTTCCGAAGAAACATCAACTCCACAGTCAATCATAATCTTACTATCTTGTGTGTGAAGTAGACTGCAGGATCGTCCTACCTGTCTAAATCCTCCAAGAGCAGTTACTCGAACAAATTTTTCACCATTTGATGCTCCTCTATGAAGCCTTCTTCCAACCTTTCTAAGAATCTCTTTTCGTTCCTCACTCATAGATCTTAGATATCCGCGAATTTCTTTGACTGTCTTTGATTGAATTGGAGGAGTTCTAACAATTTTTGGAGACCAATTGATTGTTTTTCTTATTTCATTTAAAAGAGTACCTTGTTTACCAATTGCAACTCCTGGTTTAATTGCTTCAATAGTAACCTCTCCAACTTCTGGTAAAAAGTAAATATTTGTAATTTCAGCATCCTTTGGAATAATCTTTTTTATCTTTTTTTCAGCAGTATCAATATCGGTTATAACAGATGAATCAGGTCTAACTGCAATACGCTTTTGAAGCATTTTTGCAAGTTGCTTTACAAGTTCTTCATTTTTGGCAAATTTATCAGGATGCTTTGTATAAATAACAATCAAAGCTCCTTCAAACTCAACATCTGAGACATCGATACTAGGTGGAATTACACCTCTTACTTTTCCTTTGATTTCACGTAAAACATCATCAACAGGCATATTTACCCTTCTATAATTTTCTTATAAATTTATATGAATAATTATTAATTGAAGAAACAATATTTATGTAATTATCTTATTTTGCTAATTTTTCAGTACGTTTTTTAATCTCATCTTGTGATATTTCTTTGAATCCATCTTTTGTAATTACTGCAACATTTATCAACCCACCTGATGCTGAATCCCTATTTTTTGCAGCAGTAATTGCTCTTATTGCAATATCAACACCAGCATCCGTTGATAAATCATCTTCATAAATGTCTTCTAAAACACCAAATACATAAGGTGAACCAGAACCACCTGCTGTATATTTATCAGGTATTGCTCCACCGGCAGCATCAAGTGAATAGACATGTCCTCCAGAATTATCATATCCTGCAAGGACTAGTTGTACATAATATGGATAAAACTTTCTTTGATTCAAAATATTTGACATAAGTGTTGCAGCACTTTTAACTGGTATCTTCTGATCACGCTTTAATCTGTATAGATTTGCCTCTGCATTAAGATATCTTGCAAGAATCTGCAAATCACCAACAAGACCTGCTGTTGCAAGTCCAAGATGCTCATCTATTTGATATAGTTTTTTCGTTTCCTTATGAGCAATAAGTGTACCCATAGTTGCTCTTGTTTCTGTTGCCATTACAACTCCATCTTTGCAAACCATTCCAAGTGTAGTTGTTCCTGTCTTAGTTACATCTTTTTCTTCCATAATAATTCTCCAAAATCAAGAAAAACAAGACCTAGAATCTTATAACCTTTATATATAATTTTTGTAAGAAATTAAACATTTTACTCCGAGAATAATGCAGCTACTTTATCGACCTGATCTTTATGAGCCAAAATCGTTACCCTGTCACCTGAAAAAAGTTCAATATCTTCTGTTGGAATTATAAATTTATGATCTCTTTCAATAGCAACAATAAGGCTTTTTTTGGGAAGTCCTATTTTTTTAATTGTTCTTCTTGAAAGCTTAGAATTGGGTGCAATTGGGAGTCTGAAGATTTCAGCATATTTCCCAACATTCATATACTCCTCAACAGTTGGGTGCTTTATTGATTTGTAAAGATGTTCAGCCATTACAATATTAGGGCTTTTAATCATCTTTACACCTTTTTCCATATACATAGGTTTACTTTCTTCCTGATTTACAACTGAAACAAGATGTTTTACTCCCTTGTTTTTAGCAAGAGATATAACCATTAGGTTTACTGCATCATCTCTTGTTGTTGCTACGAGAACGTCAGCTTTTTTAACTTCAGATTCTTCAAGAGTTTCTTCTTGAGTTGCGTCTGCATTTATCGCTACAGCATCAAATTTTCTTGCTATTTCTTCACATCTTGCTTGGTCCTTATCTATTACTATAACATTATGATTATCGTCATTAAGTGCAATTTCAGTAAGACGTTTACCTATACCACCTGCACCAACAATTACTATATACATATATTGTCCTCTAAACCATGTACCTTAATTGGCTGGGTAAATTTATGCTTATTATTAAAGGTTTTGTTTGATTTAAGGCATTACCTTAACTAAAATAATATTGTTTATTTATAAAGTTAATTTATTAAGACTAAATAAAAAAAAGAAAAAAAAGAGAGATTAGGTTTAATTACAGACCAAGAAGTTGTCTTAGTATTGGGAAAACATTTGGAAAACGTTCAAACAACCTAACGACTAGTGGATGATAGACAGATCTAGCTCTTGGTATAATTATATCAAAAGTACTAGAACCGCTCTGTAATCCAGTCTCGTCTTCTGCATAGGCTGTTATTGTGTATTCTCCCTTTGCATAGGTGTGGCAAACTTCAACTGGTGAACATGGATTGTTGTAATCTGTTTCATCAGATGTTCCATCTCCCCAATCGATGAAGTATTTGACCAAATCGCCATTCTCATCGCTTGAGTGGAATGTCCAACAAATCTCTGTGTCAGCAGGACCTTCACCTGGACCATCAATATCTGGTGGTGTTGGTGCAACGGGTCCTAATGGGCCAGTTAGCTGGAATGCCATATCTTTTGCAGCGCCCCATACTAGTGTAGAGTCAGTCCACTCTGGGTATCCCAGAAGTTCTGATCTGAAAACAGCTTCCCACAATAGAATGGTATCATGATATCCCCAACCAGATTGTGGTGGGAAGAATCCAACACCTCGTATTGTGATCCAGAACTTTGTACAGGCTGGGAATATAATTGATTCATCTAAAACTACAGAATATGTGTAGTAAATAGATGTTCCAGTGTCTTGAATCAACTCTTCTGTATATTGTGTGTTGTCAACTTCAAAGGGTCCTGCAAAGACATCACCAGGTGCTTCACCATCACCACGGTCATTATAAAATGTTATTTCCCATGGCCAGTGAGCACTTGCGTAACCATCTTGCCAGTAACCACCAACCCAGTGTACGTCTTCTACTTCTGTATCTTCATCAAAGTGGAAGTCGTCAGCACATTCTGCATGGAAAGGATAATTGGTATCCTTCTGTGCTGCGCCGAGACCTGTAAAGTCCATATCGTTATCCCATACAACTGGTCCAATGGCTCCGGGGACGGATCCGCTGCCTATACTGCAGTTTACACCTATGGTTTGCTCTTCTGTGTCTGCTGTTACAGCTACAGCTGATAAAATCATTGCTGTTGCTATAAGCAATATGCCAGCTCGGTTTGAGATTTTTTTCATTTTTATTTCTCACCTCCCCATTATTTTTTAACACGTGTTAATTTATAATCTTTTCGCTTATTTTTAATAAAATTGTATAAATTCAATAATTTTTACCTAATTTTTATGAAAAAATAAAAGAAAAAGATTTTATTTATATATTTAATATTTGTATTATTTTTGTAAATATATTTGGAAATAATTGATACAGCCAATAAATAAGGTTATGTTGTGCATCTCTAGTTCTGGGAATAGTTACTTCTAATGTTACCCAATCAGATTCTGCCTCATAAATGTCTCTTGCTTGAACACTTATAATAAATGTACCTTGTCTATCATATGTATAGCTTTTTGTTATAGGTTCTCCTGAATTGTATGGTCCATCCCAATAAATTCCAGGACAACCATCAAACCATGAAATCCAGTAATAAATTTGATCGTCCTCAGGATCTGTTGCAGAAACAACATAACTTAATGTCTCACCAACTTTTCCTTGAATTGGTCCATCTATTGTTGGAGTTTCTGGTGGATTGTTATTTCGTCCATATGTCTTAAAACACATATCCCATGTAACAATTTCATCAAACCTTGGTATGGTGCTGTAGTATGAAAACGACTGAGTATTTTGATTATTTGTTGAAGTTGATTGATTAGTCCAATTACCACCTTCATCCATTGAAAACCAAGCGCAACCATATGGATAGGATTCTGAAATATTGTTTGCACCCCATGCGTAAAAATTATCTGTTATGTTTTCAGTCAAGGCAACAATATAATAGGTTTCACCAGTTGTAATTATGATATCATCAAAATCGATTTCAACCCAATCATATGTTTCTGTGGGTACAAAGCCCGGGTCTATACTAATAAAGGTTAAGTCTTGCTCAGTTAACTCTTTTCTAATTGAAACATTTAGAGGACGAGTAACTGTGCTGTTCTTTCCAATGTATAGTTCTACTCTTGTAATAATTTCTTTTGATGGGACAAATGATTGAGCAACCTGAACACTTATTGGATTATCTGGAATTGGAACATTTCCAATAGGGACTACTGCATTTTCAGTCATTGTCTCTTGATATTGATCTAATTCATCTGAGATTGGATAAACAACATTCTTATTTTTTGTTATAGCAAAAGCACTTACTCCGCCAAACACTAAAATTGCTATTACTAATATAGGTATTATCTTATTCATATCTAACCTCCCTCGTTTTTTTAATATAAAATAATAGTAATAACCCCTTTATAAAAATTTGTATTAGTTTTTAAGACTAATGACGAAAATAGGTCATTTAAACTTTAATATTGCTAATATAAAGATAGTTAAGTTAATAACTTAACTTTTTAATAATCAGCATAAAATAGCTTAATCGTGCTAATCTGTATCAATATTTTTTGTTCAATATTAATTTAATTTCACCTCTCATAAGGATATTTCTAACTGTTGTTGAATACCAACTGCTTTTTTTATCTTCCTTTGTATATCTAGTTGGAATTCCATCTTTATTTAGTGCATCAGCAATTTCACTATAACTTTTACCTAATTCTCTTAAATTTTTCATATGTTTAAGTACTTCTTGTTCTTCAGGATTTTTTATAAGTCTTGTGTTTACTTTTCGACTGCCTTTTGTATCAGATAAAATGGAATAACCATATGGAGCCTGACCAAACCATTCATTTTTCATTTTTTGTTTTACACCTGCACGAATCTTAGATGCCAATTGTTTCCTGAAAAATTCACTAAATGCTGCTAAATTTGTGAGTGTAAATCTTCCCTGTACACTATAGATATCAATATGTTGTAGGTTATGTATATGAAGTTTTACTCTATAATTCATTAAATCATCCATTATATTAAGGAGATCTTTTGTTGATCTGCTAAATCTATCACTATCAACAATACAAATTCCATCAAAAAGACCATTTTTAGCATCAGTAATCATCTCCTGGAATTTCTCCCTATCTGGATCTTTAGCACTTGCTTCTTCGAAGTAAGTCTTAACCCATTTCCAATTCATCTCTTCAGCCCATAATTTTAAAGTAGATTTTTGTCCATCTATACTATATCCTTTTGTTTGTTCACCTTTACTTACCCTAATATAGAATGCTACTCTATATTTTGACATTTGAAACAACTCAAATATATGACTTTTCCATGTATCTGAGAAATATTATTTATATTTTATTATTACTTAGGGTTACCTTCGGTAGTCCAAAGGTAACTAAAAAAAGGATGGTTTCATAACCTTTTTTTGGGAGAACCACCCTTACTTTCAATTAAATTTTGAATTTGATTGAATTCATCTTTTTGAATTATTGGATCATGATCACTTTTATTTACATATTGTTTCCAATGAAGGTATCCGCAGTAGGTCGAATTTTTTAATATCGTTGAAATAGTCTTTTTTGCCCATAACCCCCCCTTTTTTGTTGGAATTTTTGTAGAATTAAGCATTTTTGCAATTTTACCCATACTTCGACCTTTTTTATACTCAGAAAATATATCTTTTATAACAGTAGCTTCCTCCTCATTTATAATCAATTCTCCATCTGAATAATTATAACCATATGGTATGTTAAAACCTAGCACACCTCCTGTAGTTTTTGCTTTTTGTTCCATGCATGCATAAACACGTTCTCCAATTTGTTCAGATTCTAATTGTGCAATACCCTGTATTATATTCATTACAAAACGACCCATGGCTGTGGATGTATCAAAGGATTCACTCATGGAGGCAAATTCTTTTTCATTTTTATTTAGAAGTTCCATCATTAACATAAAATTTTTCTGATTTCTATGTATCCTGTCCATTTTTATTACTAAAAGTAAATCCCATTTTTCCATTTCAGCCATCATTCTTTTGTAAGCAGGACGTTTGATATTTCGACCTGAGTATCCATCATCTACATATTCTTCAGATACAATCCAATCTCTTGCTTTACAATAAGATCGTAGTTTGTCAAGTTGAGCATCAAGTGAAAAACCTTCTTTTGCCTGATCCTCAGTTGATACTCTAGTATAAATTGCTGCTTTAACTGATTCTGCATCCATCAAATTTTTCTAAGCGAATTATAATTTATAAGCATATCGCATGCTAAATAGTATCTATCATATTTTCAATACAACGCTAGACATTATTTATCATAATATTTTAAATGTCATTATGTGTCATGATAACATTTATTTTTAATATTAAGGTTAAACATTTTAAAATTAAACAATTAACTTAACAATCATTACTTAATAAACTTACAATTTTAAAAGCACTATAATCGACTTGCAATTTGTCTTAAAAGTTTACCTTTTAAATCTTTTTTATCAATCAGTACTCGACCTTCCTTTCTCCAATTTCGTGAAGGATGACTACAATCTTTTTCAATTACTGGATTTAATTTCAAAGATTTTGCTGCTTTTGCAATATTTTCAACATTTGGTTTATCTACAGCATTTTTTTTAGAAACCTTTCTACCTGCAAGTCTTGAAACTGAAATATCAAAATAGATAGGCCAAACAACGTACTTTTCATCTCCTCTGGAGACCATAAATAATCACTACAATTTATTTAGAAAGAAGTACAGCGTTCACTGTACCATATTGGCCAGGTCTTGAGGTGACTTTTGCTTTCCCAAGTTTTGTTTCAATAATTGCACCTTTGTTTATTATATTTCTTCGTACATAGTGGATATTTGCTTTATTTTCCACAACAGAGATTACATCTGTTTTAGTAGTTTTATTGTTATTCGGATCGACTACATAAGCAATATTTGTTGTTTTTACTCTAATTTTTCTATTGTTACCTTTTGTCCGAACATTTTTAAGTGTAGTAGAACCAATTGTTGTTAAATGTCTTTCTCGACCTATCTCAAATTTTCTTTTTCCACGTGCGTAACGAATTCTTCTACCTGTTTTACTCCTTTTAGAGTCACCTTGCCAAAGTGCCATTAGAAGTCGGAATAGAAAAGTTATATATAAAGGATATGGGTGACACATATTTTTATTTTAATTTTTTAACCTCTTCAAAAACCTCTTCAACATGTCCCTTTACTTTAACATTATCCCATATTGTCCTTATTATTCCTTCTTTATCTATTAAAAAAGTGGTTCTAATTGTACCAAAAAATTCTTTTCCCATAAATTTCTTAAGTCGCCAAACACCATATATTTTATGAATTTCTTTTTCTTTATCAGATATCAAAGTAATATTTAATTTCTTATTTTCAATAAATTTTTTATGAGAATCACAACTATCTTTACTTATACCAAGTATCGTAGTATTAAGTTTTTCAAATTCGTCTTTATATTTTGTAAAAATCATTGCTTCAAGTGATCAACCTGGAGTATTATCTATTGGGTAAAAATATAAAACTATATTTTTTCCTTTATAATTACTTAAACATATCTCTTTTTCATCTTGATCTGGAAGACAAAAATCAGGTTATTTCTCTCCAATTTTAATTATTTGTTTAATCATATTTTTTAAAAAGTTTTTAACCAAAAAGTTGAAATAAACTTTACTATTGACGCTGAAGGTGGTAGCACAGTCTAATTCTAGAAAAAATGATTCTTCAAAAACAAAAGGAGTCGAAACTTTACTTGGGGATCCAAAAAAAGCAATTATGAAACTAGCTGTACCAATGATAATTGCAATGTCTGCTACAACAATTTATAATCTAATTGATGCTCTTTGGGTTTCTGGTTTTGGAAAAGATTTTTTTACAAATTCTGAGGTTTCTAATATTGGAATTGATGCTCTAGCAGCAGTTGGTTTTGTAATGCCATTTTATATGATGATAATATCTATTGCTGTAGGTGTTGGTGTTGGTAGTGGAGCAGCAATTTCTAGACGTATTGGAGCTGATGATAAAAAGGGTGCTGATAATGTAGCAATTCATTCTATTGTACTCACACTTATAATTGCATCTGTTTTTTCAATTTTATTATTTTTATTTGCTGATTCTCTATTTATTATAATTGGTGCAGAAAGAACAGCCGATATGGCAATTTCCTATGGTAGGGTAATATTTTCTGGAAGCATTTTTTTATTTTTTTCAAATATTGCATTTGCAATATTAAGAAGTGAAGGTGATGCAAATAGAGCTATGTATGCTATGATGGTTGGTGCAGTAACAAATATTATTATTGATCCAATTTTTATTTACACTTTTGGAATGGGAGTTGTTGGTGCTGCTTATGCAACCATACTTTCTTTTGCATTGGCATCTTTTATCCTTGTATATTGGTTGTTTTTTAGAAAAGATACATATGTTTCTTTTAAATTTAATGAGTTTAAATTCAATAAAGAAATTTTAAAGGATATTTTTAAAGTTGGTCTTCCTGCATCTTTTCAACAATTGTCAATGTCTATTACAATGATTGCAATCATCATAATAATTGGAATTGCAGGTAATGGTGAGAATGGAGTAGCAATTTATAATACAGGTTGGAGAGTTGTTATGATTGCAATACTTCCATTACTTGGTGTGGCAACAGCAGTAGTCTCTGTAACTGGTGCTGCTTTTGGAGCAAAATCTTATGATAAATTAAATACAGCTTATATGTATGCTGCAAAAACTGGATTAATTGTTGAAATAATTCTTGCAATAGTGATTTTTTTCTTAGCTCCCTTTATTTCAACTGTTTTTACATCAAGACCTGAGGATATAATAATAAGGCCAGATTTAGTGATATTTTTACAAATTTCCTGCTTTTTTTATCCTGGAGCAGCATTTGGTATTTCCTCATCTGCAATGTTTCAAGGAACAGGTAAGGGAATATATTCTCTTATAGCAACCCTTCTTCGAACTATTGTCCTAACAATTGTTCTTGCATTGATTTCCACGTTTGTTTTTAAAGCAGGATTAATTGGGTTATGGTGGTCTATTGTAATTGCAAACTTAACTGGTTCAGTAATATCATTTTCTTGGGGTAAATTATATATAAGAAACCTGATACATAAAAATAGCTCTACATTTTAATTTTATAGAAAAAAGTTATAAAAGAAAACCTATTAATATATAATTAAGGAAATAACATGAAACGAGTTCAAATCAATTATATATTTTTAATAATTTCAATTGTTATATTAACTATCAATTTACCAATAATTTCGAATGCAAGAAATATGGATTTTTTTATCAATGAAGAAAATAATTTACTAAATGATCCATATCAATATTTTTCATATGGTTCAATGACATCTCTTTTTACTGAACTAAAAGAAAATTACTCTGAGATAATGTCGGTAGAATCTATTGGGAATACATATGAAGGAAGAGATATTTGGATGGTAAAACTATCTGATAATGTTGATATTGATGAAGATGAACCTGGAGTACTTTTTATTGGTGCACATCATGGAAATGAATGGCCCTCTTTTGAAGTTTTAATCTATTTTATATATCATGCTGCTCAGTTATATTATAAAGAAAATACAGATGATGATTTAGATGGTCAAATTAATGAAGATCCTATAGATGGTTTTGATAATGATAATGATAGTCTTGTAGATGAAGATCCCTCTGAAGATAGAGTAAGAGATGCAATTAACAGTACTCAGATTTTTTTAATTCCTATGTTAAACCCTGATGGAGTTGAATACGGTGATTATGGTTCTAGAAAAAACCGTGTACCAAATCATGGACCTTTTGGTTACAAAGATGAAATTACATCTTATGGTGTGAATCTTAATAGGAACTATGGGTATGACTGGATTTTATACTATCTTTTTCCCTTCAGGTTTCATTTATCAATTAATGCTTTAGATACAAGTTATAATTATAGAGGTCCTCGTCCTTTTTCTGAAAAAGAAACTCAAGCTGTAAAAAATTTTGTTGAAAATCACAATATAGGAATTGCCTTATCTTTTCATTCATATAGTGAAGTAATGTTTTATCCGTGGTATCATACATCTAAAGATACTCCAGATGAGGAAATCTATTTATCAATTGGCGAGAATATGTCAAATATTAACAAATATCGTCTTTTGATAAGTGGTGATTATATTATTCCAAGATTGGGAGGAACTCTTGGTACATTTGAGAATTGGGCATATGGAAACCATAGGATACTATCTTATACAATGGAACTTTGTAGAACACGTATACCAACTAATCCAGATATAGTATTGGATGCTTGTATAAAACACGTTGGTGTTAATCTATATCTTTGCGAGAGAGTGCAAACTATAAAAATAGATAAAATTAGAAATTCTATTTTAAATTAAAAAAATTATGTAAAAAAAGAAAGAAGGATTATTTTTATTTTTATAATCCAAGTATTTGTCTCAGTATTGGAAATGCATTTGGAAAACGATCAAACAATATTTCAAATATTGTTTTGTGTGGATTTATACTTCTTGGTATTTCAATTTCAAATGATCCAAAAGCACTTTCTGCACCAAATACATCTTTTGCTTTTGCTCTGATTGTATATGTTGATTTTTCATCCCAGGTATGACCTACCCTATATATGTTACCTGAAGGAAATGGGCCTTCCCATTCTTCAAAAGTTCCATCGCCCCAGTCTACATAGAAGTATACATCATAGCCGTCTGAATCTTCTGAAACAAATGTGAAACTATATTGAGTTCCAGGTATTCCTCTTGATGGTCCAGTAATCTCTGGAGTTGATGGAGGATAATTTGCCTCAGTTGAAAATTCCCAGACAGGACCTTCAGATGTAACTTCTGATGGGTCAGTTGCAATAATTTGCCAATAGTATATTGTTTCATATTCAAGAGTTCCTGGATCATATGTTGTATCTTCAGTATCTGATTCAACTAGTGGTGGTGGATTTGTTGTACCAAAATAGATATCGTAAGTTACTGTATCAAACCAATCTGGGTCGCCTCCTTGCCAGGTCATGTCTGCATTAATATCTACATTTGTTTTTCCATCTGATGGATTTGGACTGCTTGGTGTGTTTGGTGCTCTGTTATCACCAACACGATATGAAGCAGATTCATCTACAAAATATGCATCAAATGGATTTCCGGATGGTGGATATGAATAACCTTGGTTCCATTCATCATTGAATACTGCCGCAAAAATCATTAGATTATCCTCAGTTACTGATGGAAAACCATTTGCTGAACCATCCCAGTTCATTGAATCAGACCATTGGCCTCCCGCGTTAATTGAAAGTGCTTGATTAAATGCCCAATCTAAAAACGGAAATGTATACAAGTAACCACCTGTATCTTTCCATCCCATACTTGATGCAATTTCTGTAATATAAACACGAACATGTCCACCATAAGTGGTTGCTTCGTTGTTGTGAACTGTAATAGCGATATTTACTTCTGTTCCACCTAACCATGTGGCTGATAAATCTATATCAATATCCTCTACTTCTCTACTTCCACATGAATTTATACTTGATCTATATGCAGATTCACTACCAGAACTACCTCCAACATTTACTTTATAACCTCCGTCAAACCATACAGTTGGATATCCATAAAGGTTATATTCAGTTGCTCTGGCAGAAGCATCTGTGTTTTTATCACAAACTAGTGAAACAAAATTAAATGGATAATCACCACTTGCATAAATTTTCTTTAATGCTGCATGTGCATATTTACAATATCCACACCATGTGGCTGTACCATATTCTGCAAATACACTATGTGTAAATTCTCGGGTTTCGTCTATTTCTTGCTCAACTTTGAATGCAACAGCTCCAAAACTAGATAGGAAAAATATTCCTACAATCAATATTGGTATTATTTTTTTCATATTTTTACTCCCTCACTAATAAATAATTGTTAACAATTGTTAAATTATAAATTTTTCGTTAGACCAAAATTATATAAAAAATGAAGAAAAAATGAATTTATATTTTAATAAGTTGCTTTAAAATTAAATATAAATTCGGGAATTTTTCTAACAAAAGATTAAACAGGTAATTATAGTTTTGTCTTGTTCTAGGAATTGTAATTTCAAATTCTGACCAATTACTTTCAACACCATTACTGTCAATTGCTTTTGCTTGAATTGTAAATGTTTTTTCCTTTGTGTATATATGTGATACAATTACATCTGTTCCAGTAGGTGAATAAGAAGTTGAGTCGACGTAACCATCTCCCCACAATATATAGAAGGAAACATCATCGCCATCTGGGTCCTCTGAATTAAAAATAAAATCATATTCAATGTCCATAACACCATTAGTTGGTCCATCTATTGCAGGTGGATTAGGAGGTTCACTTGAGCTCCCTCCAGCTTCTACTGCAACACAATCATCTACATAATAAGCATCAAATGGATTTTGTGGAGGAGTATATGAATAACCTTGATGCCATTCATCATTATACACAGCGCCAATAATTATTGTATTTTCTTTTGTAACAGTAGGATATCCATGAGATGATCCATCCCATGTAATTGTATCACTCCAAGATCCACCACTAGAAATTGATAAAGACTCTTTAAATGCCCAATCAAGAAAAGTCATAGTATAGGTTACTCCACCTGTATCTATCCAACCTCTACTAGATACCTTTTCACAAATGGCGACTTGTATTGTCCCACCATAAGTACTCCCTTCGTTATTGATTACTGTACAATCTATTTTCATTTTAGTACCATCAAGCCAGGTCATTGCTAGATTTAAATTTACATCATCAACGGCTCTGTTTAAACAAGAATTAATACTAGATGTGTATGCACTTTTTGCACTTGGAACACTTCCAGCACCAATGTTTATTTTATATCCACCATCCCACCATACAGTAGGATATCCATATAGATTATAATGGCTAGCAAGATAAGAAGAGGATCTACTATTCATATCAGATACATGAGTAATATAATAAAAATCCAACTGCCCCTCTGAATACAATTCTTTTAATGCACCATGTGCATATCTGCAATATCCACACCATGTGGCTGTACCATATTCACCAAGAACAGTGTGGGTTGCTCTTTCAGTAGTACCTTCTTTATAATCTTTAATAAACATAACTTCATTTGAGTTAGTTAGAGCACCAGCTTGCATTCCAATGATTACAAGCATTGTAATTATTACTATTGGGAAAATTTTTTTCATAGTTTATATCTCCTTAATTTAATTAAAAGTTAACAATTGTTAAATAATAAATTTTTCTATAGAAAAAATAAGAGTATTAATGATGTAAATATTATTTTATTTTTTTATAATTTTTAATTTAGATTATTAAAAATTGGTAGTTTTAATAGAATCTTATATAAAAGGTCTAATAAATATATTTTTGATAAAAGTCTTGATCGCGGAATTTTTACTTCAAATGTTTCCCAATTACTTTCATGTTCAGAAGTATCTTTTGCTTTAGCCTGAATGATATATGTACCTTTTTCATTCCATGAATGGCTCTTAATTATTTCTTCACCAGATTGATATGGACCAATCCATTCTTCCAACTGATTATCTCCCCAATCTATATAATAGTAAACATCATCGTTTTCTGGATCATTTGTTACAAAACTATAGTTGTATTCTATTCCAGGTTTTCCTTCTATTGGACCTTCAATATCTGGTTGTTCTGGTGCACCAGCAAAACTTACAACAATATCTTCAATTGTACTAAAGTCTCCCCACTCATAATCAGAATTATATCCTCTAACTCGATAGTAATATGTACCTTGAGGTTTATCAAAAATCTCATAAAAATTATCAGTAATAGTATCTGATAGCGTATTTACCATATCAAATTCAGCGATGGGATAGATATCATCAACATAAAATCCTTCTTCTTGAGTATAATCATCAGTTATATACCTTAAACGGATAAAAATTGAATCACCAATATAATCATCAAGGGAATATTTCTTGTTAACCCAACCATCTGATGTACCAGTATATTTATCGATTACATCAAAAATGCGCCCGTCTCTACTTACTTCAACAAATGCGTAATCATAAT
This sequence comes from Thermoplasmatales archaeon SG8-52-3, assembly GCA_001595915.1. GTDB lineage: Archaea > Thermoplasmatota > E2 > DHVEG-1 > DHVEG-1 > SG8-52-3. The sequence continues at coordinate 74,740 of LSSG01000053.1, read as the reverse complement.
CTTGCTCAATATCATACCAACACCAAAATGTTAGATTCATATCTACACTAATTGGTATAGGATTTACCGTAACCATGGATGAAACATCTTGGTCTTTATATCTAGATTTATAACTATGACTTGATGAATGATATTTTGAAGTAGAAATTGTAAAACCTTCAATAGTCCACTGATCTGTTCCAGATTCAGCGTTATCTGTTGATAATGATAAACCCGTAAGTTCATCTAATTGAAAAAATGTTGGATTAGCATTTGGATTTTGCTCAACCCAGGTAATATTATAATCTCCATCTGAATCTTCGTCCATATCGTCAATAACTGGCGGTATTACCCGTTTTGAAACTGTATCTTTAATATTTTCAGCTTCCTCTAAGATATATAGTGCGCCATCAAAATTTTCTTTACAAACTTGGTCAAGATAACCTTCAGATGGATGGAAAGTTGAACAAGTCTCAATCGTATAGGCAAATGTAGGTCTTCCCAAAACATAATGTCCATATCCATATGCCCAATCTATTGTATCACCAGTTGTAGGATACAAATTAGCTGCTTGTTGTGGTGTATAAGTTCCGCTTCCACTCTGACGAGTGATTCTTGATGCGATTTGCTGGCCAACCTGGGATAAATAATCTGTATCAGGAGCATTTTCAAATGAGTAACCCCATGGCCATAAAACGAGTTCTCCATGAGTATGCCAACTTATAGCAGCAGATATATCATTATTAATGAATATATCTTTAATTGCTTGTGTTTCGTATTCAGAGAAAGGCCAGGGTCCACAATAAACTTCAGAATCAGGATGATTGCTAATTGATCCAGAATCTACCGATCCCCATGAACCCCAGGGATCACCATTTGATGATCCTGCATAATTGCGATTAAGATCCACACCAATGTAAGGCGAATAGGGTTGACGGTTTTTACGCCAATCATGACCTTGATCATGACAATAATAATAGCCATCAGGATTTACACATGTAACAAGCCATAATCTTACGTTATTGACAATATTAGTAATTGAAGGATCAGACCCATATTTAGATGTTAATTGATTAGCAACGTATAGACATATCTCAACAGTTGGCCATTCACGAGCATGGTGTAGTCCCATAAAAAAAACACCTGGCTCACCTTCATCAACTCCAGGATTATCAGTAATTTCTAAACACCAAATATCTCTACCTTCATAAGTTGTTCCAATGCTATAAAGACTTGTAATGTCAGGATAATTATCTGCTATGTTTTCAAGAATAGATTCTATTTCTGCTAAAGTATGGTATTCTCCTCTAATAGTGTTTTCATATTCTATTATGTCTTCAATTAATATTTCATAAAATAGATTATTGTCCTCTAAATAGTGGATTTGTTTATTTGTGATAATAACCTCAATCCATTGATTTGGTTGAATACTAATTATTTCAAAATCTCTTGGTAAATTATTATAATCTGTTAAGATTCTTACTAATATTAATTTTTCATTTTCAAAGGATTTACTACTTATTCCATTTGCAAATATTGCTGTTGTTAAAAATATAATTGAAATAAATATTGAAATTTTTTTATTGTTCATTAAATTGCTGCCCCCTTAAAATTAACTATAGTTAATCGAAATATAAATGTTTGTGTAACAAATATTAAAAAGGATTCGCTATTAACAACGCCGGGATTTATTTATGAGTGATACAAGGAGATATATAAGACAACCTATAGTAAGTGTACTTGGTCATGTCGACCATGGTAAAACCTCATTATTAGATTATATAAGAGGGACAACTGTAGCTGCGCGTGAATCTGGGGCTATTACACAACATATTGGAGCAACTGAAGTTCCTATAGATGCAATATATGATGTTTGTGGAGATTTATTAAAAGGAAAAAAATTTACATTACCAGGTTTATTATTTATTGATACCCCAGGTCATCATGCTTTTACAACATTGCGAGCTCGAGGTGGTTCACTTGCAGATTTAGCAATTCTTATTGTAGATATAAATGAAGGATTTAAACCTCAAACATATGAGTCAATAAAAATTCTTAAACAATATAAAACTCCTTTTATCATTGCAGCAAATAAGATTGATGCGATTTCCGGTTGGCAAAAAAATAATGTTTCCGCTAAAGAACGAATAGAAAAACAAAGATTAAATGTAAAAAATATATTTGAAGAAAAAATTTATGAGATTATTGGAACAGTATCAGAACAAAAACTGAATGCCGACCTATATTTTAATATATCTGATTTTAGAAAAACGGTAGGAGTTATACCTATCTCTGCAAAAACTGGTGAAGGAATTCCTGAACTTCTAATGATACTTGTTGGTCTTGCACAAAGGTTTTTAGAAGATAAACTTCATATTGAAAGTGGTCCTGGAATAGGGAGTGTATTAGAGGTAAAAGAAGAGGTAGGTCTTGGAAAAACAATTGATGCAATAATTTACAATGGAATAATAAGAATAGATGATAATATTGTCATTGGAACAGTAGATGAACCTGTTGTTACACGTATTAAGGCTCTTTTAAAACCTAAACCTCTTGATGAGATTCGTGACCCTAGAGAACGTTTTGATAATGTTGATGAAGTGCACGCTGCCTGTGGTATAAAAATCTCATCACCAAATCTTGAAAATGTAATACCTGGTGCACCTATTAGAGCTGTAAAAAATAATCTAGATAAAGTTATTGATGAAATAAAAAATCAAACCAAGATAGATTTTGAATTAGATGAGAAAGGAATTATAATTAAAGCTGATACTATCGGATCACTTGAAGCATTAATAAAAGAATCAAGAGATAAAAATTTAAAAATTCGAAAAGCTGAAATTGGAAATGTTTCAAAAAGAGATATTGTTGAGACCGATTCAACGATTGATCCTTTCAATAAAGTAATTTTTGCTTTTAATGTAAAAATATTACCAGAAGCAAAAGAAGAATTATCTAAGGTTGATATCACAATTTTCAATGAAGATGTTATTTATACAATAATGGAAAACTATGATGAATGGTATGAAAAAAAGAAAGCTGAACTTGAAAAAGAAAGACGCCAGGATTATATTCATCCTGGTATGATAAAGTTTCTTCCAGAATATGTTTTTAGAGTAAGTCATCCTGCAGTAATTGGAGTTAGAGTCTTGAGTGGTAGAATCAAAACTGGACTACGTTTAATGAAAGAAGATGGTAGAATTATTGGATCAATTAAAGGAATTCAATCTGAAAACAAGTCAATAGATGAAGCTATACAAGGTCAAGAAGTAGCAATATCAATTGAAGGAGTAACTGTTGGAAGACAAATAAAGGGTGAAGACATATTATTTACTGATTTGCCAGCAAGTGATGCAAAAAAACTTCGAGATATGGACGTTCTAAACATTGATGAAAGAGATGTATTAAATAAAATTTTTGAAATAAAAAGGAAATCCGATAAATTTTGGGGTATGTAATTAATAATATAAAATTTATAATCATAATTGATTTTATCTTTATTTTAATTCACATTAAAATTTATAAATATCTTACTTATTCGGGTATCAAATGGCATCTAAATCAATTAAGGATATAAAAGACGCTGAAAAAAAAGCTCTAGAAAGAATCAAAACCGCAAAAATGGATGCCGAAAAAATAATTGAAAAAGCAAAAATCGATGCAGAAAAACACAAACAAAATTCAATTAAAAAGGCTCAGACAAAATCGCAAGATTTTTTTACAAATGCAGAAAATGAGGCTAAAAAAGAAACACAAAAGATTAAGGCTTCAAGTAAAAGAGATATTTTGATTATACAGCAGTCAGCAAGAAAGAATATAAAAAAAGCAATTGATACAATAATAAAAGAGATAGAAGAGGGGGGTTAAACAATACTTTTTCCAGCTCAAATGAAAAAAACAACTGTAGTTGTACATCAAAACTATATAAATGATGTAATAAAAAACCTTCATCAAACTGGAGCAATGGAAATTAATGATATTTCAAAGGCAGATGAAGAGTCTAATGAAAATTTTGAATTCTTACAAATGCAAGATGATGCTGAAACTTGCATGACATATGAATTAAGATTATCAAGATTAATTGGAATTTTAAAGAAAATCAAACCTAAAAAGAGTGGAATAAAGGCAATTTTTAATCCAGATCTACCTGAAATAAAAACTGTAGAAGACCGCAATCTTGATGAAATGAATTCTTATGCAGAAGGTCTACTTGAAGAAATTGAAAAAAAAATTCTAAATTTTGATAAAAAATTACAAGATTATAATGAAAGAATTGAGAAAATAAACAATGATATAACTCAATTAAATTATATAAAAGATTTTGATTTTGATATATCTTATATTGGCGAGTCTGATTTAATTTTAGTAAAAGTTGGACTTATTGATGATATTGAGTCATTAAAAAAGAAAATAAATGCCTTAGATAAATCAGCAATATACTCTTATAAGATTGGCAATGGAAAAGATATTCAATGGTCTGTTTTAGCTGCAGTTCACATATCAAAAAAAGATGATTTTCTGAAGATATGGAGAGAAAATATTATAGATCTTGATTTTGAGGTTGAATCGGGACTACCAAAGGATCTTTTAAAATCATTAGTTCAAGAAAAAAAGGACATTGCAAAAGAAAAGAAAAAAATAATTTTTAATTTAAGAGTGTATGCAAAAGAACAACTCGATGATTTATTTTCTTTAAAAGAGGAAATTAGATTTGAAAGAATAAGAAAGGAAGTTGTAAAAAACTTTGGAAAAACAAATTCTACATATATAATAAAGGGCTGGATACTTGAAAAAGACAAGGAATCATTTAAAAAATCTTTAGAAGAAGTTTCAAAAGATCATGTGATTTGTAATTTTGAAACGCCTTCAACAAATCCTGATAATCCTCCAGTTTATCTTAAAACTCCTGAATGGGCGAAACCCTTCAGAACATTTCTTGATTTATTTGCAACTCCTAGATATAATGAAATTGATCCAATGATATTCATGGCAATATTCTTTATATTATTCTTTGGATTAATGCTTGGTGATGCAGGATATGGTTTATCTCTTCTAATTTTATCAATTTTTGGATATTTTAAATTTTCAAAGATAAGTGAAACAATAAAGACCTGGTCTTTTATGGGGATTTGGCTAGCAATTGTGACAATTATTGTTGGTGTATTAACAAATAGTTTTTTTGGTGATTTAATACCACGTTTTTTCTTAAATAATCCAAACCAGCAGCTTTATAGTTTTACAATTGCTGGTATACAATTTCCAATAGAATCATTACGTGATCCTTTAATAATTTTAACAATATCCCTTTTATTTGGTCTTATTCATCTTAATATGGGAATAATTCTTGCAATATATCAATCTTATAAGAGAAAGGATTATAATTCATTAATAGTTCAGCACTTTTCATGGATTCCTCTTCAATTAGGTGGAGGACTTTTAATTGGTGCACTTTTACTTAAAATGTGGGAACTAGGAACAATTGAATTTTATTTTGCAGCAATATGTGTAATAATTGGTTTTATATTAAGAATGAAACATGCTGGACCACTTGGTTTCTTTGATATAACTGGCTATATTGGTGATTGGTTATCATATGCAAGATTACTTGCACTTGGTCTTGGAACAACAGGAATGGCACTTGCATTTAATATTGTTGCAGAAATTATACCACAAATGATACCTGTTGTAGGAATTATATTTACTCCAATAATCTTAATTATTGCTCATACTGCAAATCTTGGTTTGCAAACTCTGGGAGCTGGAGTTCATTCTCTCAGGCTTCAATATGTTGAATTCTTTAATAGGTTTTATGAAGGAGGGGGTAAAAAGTTTGAACCCTTTTCAATAAAAAGAAAATATACTAAAATTGAAGAAACAAAATAAGGAGGACAAAAAAAATGAAAATTGAAAAAATGAAAGCTAGAGCGTCATTATTTCTACTATCAATGATGGCACTTTTTATGGCTATGGGAACAGTAATTGCTGAGCCAATGACAGGTGTTGAAGGTGAAACTCAGTCAATGATTATTATTGGTTGTGCACTTTCAATGGGTATTGCTGGAATTGGTTCTGCTATGGGACTTATGCTTGCCGGATCTTCTGCTGTAGCAGTAACTGGGGAAAAACCAGATTTATTTGGTAAATGTCTGGTGTTTCAAGTGTTACCAATGACACAAGCAGTATATGGATTACTTACTGCAATCCTATTGATGATGGGAGCTGGTTTACTAGGTGGAGCAGGTAGTGCAGATTTATCAAATCCTATGCTTGGAATATCTGCAATCGGTATAGGACTTGTAGTAGGTCTAACTGGAATATCTGCTGCAAATCAGGGGCAGGTAGCAAGTTCATCAATTGCTGCAACAGCAAGAAATCCTGATGTTGCTGCTAGAGGAATTATTTATACTGTTATGCCTGAAACCATTGCTATTTTTGGATTACTGGTGGGAATACTTCTGATGACAGGACTTGGATTATTATAAAAAGGAAAATATATGACAGCTGAAAAAATCATTGAACAAATCAATAAAGATACAGAACTTGAGATTAACAAAATATTAAAGGATGCAGAAGATCAAGCAAAAATTATTATAAGTAATGCAAAAAAAGAAGTAGAGGAAGATGTTAAAAAAATTCTTTCTGACAGTAAAATAAAAAGTGAAAACGTTAAAAAAATCCATATATCCAAAGCGAATCAGGATATAAAAAGAGAAATAATGAATGCAAGAGAGGAAATTATTGAAGAATGTTTTTCAAAAGCCCATCATGAATTATCTATTCTGAAAGGAAAAGATTACGAAAAATTAGTTAAGCATTTAATCAAGGATGGAATGAAAAAAATAGGTGGGAAATGTTCACTTATAATTTCCCGAGTTGTAGATAAAACAATTGCAAAAGAACTAGGACTTTCTGTTGTTGATCGGATAGAAAAAACTGGTGGAATAATTATTAAATCTTTAGATGGAAAAGTATCACTTGATTATACATTTGATGGTATACTGGAAAGAGAGAAAGGAAAAATTAGAAGAAAAGTAGGGAAAATACTTTTCCCTTAAATAATGGGGTAGAAAATATTGTTTGGATTTATTCTTGACCCTTATAATTATCCATTCTGGATATTAATAGTTACAGTCATAATTGCAGTACTTGGTTTGATGGCACGACCTTTTTCAACTTACGTTATGTTTGCTTATCCTAATGCAAAATACGAGGCAATAGGCAATCCATTCATTTCAGAAAAAGAATTAAATAGAGTCATTGAATCTAAAGATTTAGTAAATTTCAAAGATACATTAAATGCTTCTAAGGATTATGAGCTTTCTGGTGAAAATACTTCTGAAATACAACAGTCATTAGATGATAATTTAATTCAAACAATTAAGATGATGCAAAAAGAAAGTTCAAAAAAGATGAAAGATTTTTTCAATAATTTCCTTGAGAAGTATGATATCTATCTCATAAAAAATACAATAAAAACTAAGCTTGAAGAAAAAAAAATAGATGATAGAACAATTGATTCTGTTATTCTACCGAAATCAAAGAATCTTTTACAAAAAATTATCGAATCAGAAAAGCAAAATTTACCTGAAACTTTGAAAGATTATGGTTTTGAAAAAGATTTAATAGATACTATAATTGAAGAAAATTATGAATTTTTAAAAATTGATACAGAGATTGAAAAATATATAATCAAAAAATTCAAAAATACAAAAGTACCATACAAATGTGAAAATGCTAAACAAAAGTTTGTTGGAACATTAATTGACACAATTACGATTAAGAATATTCTAAGAGCAAAGCAACTTGGATATGATTTGGACGCATGTAAAAAATTATTTATTGGTGAAGGACAAGAAATTGCTTCATGGAAATTTTCGGTAATTGCAGAACAAGATTCTGTTCCTCATGTAATTTCGAGTCTTGAAGGTACTTCTTATTTTGATTCCTTAAAAAATGTAATTGAAGAATATAATACTTCAAAATCAGTCCAGATTCTTGAAAATGCTCTTGATTCTAATCTTTTAAAACTTGTTGAAAATATATCAACAAAAAATTATGTAACAATAGGTCCAACAATAAGATATATTGTTTCAAAGGAATTTGAAATTGAGAATTTAAAGATTGTTTCAAAGGCAATATCTGAAGGTCTTTCATCTGAAACATATAAAAGCTATTTAGTAATGGAGGTAGGCTCTTGAAAATAGCAGTTTTAGGTGACAAAGATACTGCAGTTGGTTTTAGACTTACTGGTGTTCACGACGTTTTTGTTCCAGATGGAAATGATAAAGAGATATGGAATAAAATCTGTGAAAGAGACGATATTGGAATATTATTTATAACAGAGAAAATTGTCGAATCTCTTGGGAAATATCTTAAGGATTACAGATTAAGTCATGATACACCAATAATTGTTGAAATTCCTGATAAAAAAGGAAGAATAAAGGATCATGTGGATTATATTTCACATTTAATTAAAAAAGCAGTTGGAGTTGAGGTAGAAAAAGGATAGATATATTTGGAGGCAAAATACATGACAAAAGAGTTACAAAAAGGGAAAATAGTCAGAATCTCTGGACCTGTTATTGAAGCAGATGGTATGCGTGGGGCAAAGATGTATGATGTTGTTAGGGTTGGAGAGGCAAATTTGATTGGTGAAATTATTCGTCTAGATAAGGATAATGCTATTATTCAGGTTTATGAAGACACTGTTGGTTTAAAACCTGGTGAAAAGGTAATTTCTACAGGTATGCCTCTATCTGTGGAATTAGGTCCAGGACTTCTTACTAACATTTATGATGGAATTCAAAGACCACTTCCTGGTATTTATGAAAAAACTGGTGATTTCATTGAGCGTGGTGTTGAAGTACCTGCTCTTGATAGAAATAAGAAATGGCATTTCAAACCTCTTTTAAAAGCAGGAGATATGGTAAATGGTTGTGATGTTATTGGGGAAGTCCAGGAAACTTCAATTATTTTACATAAAATAATAGTACCACCTGATGTTAGTGGAAAGATTTTAAAAATTTATAAAGAAGGTGACTACACAGTTGAGGATGATATTGCTCTTGTTTCAACTGATAAGGGTGATATAAAATTACAAATGATGCAAAAATGGCCTGTCAGAAAACCAAGACCAATTGCAAAAAAATTTGACCCAACTCTTCCTTTAATTACTGGTCAACGAATTATTGATACATTTTTTCCTGTAGCAAAAGGAGGTACTGCTGCAATTCCTGGTGGATTTGGAACTGGAAAAACAGTAATGCTCCATCAATTGGCAAAATGGAGTGATGCCCAAGTTGTTATTTATGTTGGATGTGGTGAACGTGGAAATGAAATGACTGATGTACTTAGGGAGTTTCCAGAACTTGAAGACCCCAAATCTGGTGAACCTTTAATGAATCGTACTGTTCTGATTGCAAATACTTCAAATATGCCAGTTGCTGCAAGAGATGCTAGTGTATATACTGGAATTACTATTGCAGAATATTATAGAGATATGGGTTATGATGTTGCATTAATGGCTGACAGTACATCTAGACTAGCTGAAGCGATGAGAGAAATTTCTGGTCGTCTTGAAGAGATGCCTGGTGAGGAAGGGTATCCTGCTTATCTTGCATCTAGACTTGCGGAATTTTATGAAAGAGCAGGTAGAGTTAGACTTCTAGGCTCTAAAGATAGGGAAGGATCTGTTTCTGTAATGGGTGCGGTGTCTCCTCCTGGTGGAGATTTTTCAGAACCTGTTGCCCAAAATACACTTCGCATTGTTAAGGTTTTTTGGGCTCTTGATGCTGATCTTGCTGATAGAAGACATTTTCCATCTATAAATTGGTTAAAATCTTATTCATTATATCTTGATGAAATAAAGGACTGGTGGGGTAAGGAGATAGGAAAAGATTGGCTTAAACTTAGAAATAAAGCAATGGCTTTACTTCAAAAAGAATCAGAACTTGAAGAAATTGTAAAACTAGTTGGTCCTGATGCTCTACCTCCAAGAGAAAGAGCTTTACTTGAAAGTGCTAGGATGATTAGAGAAGACTTCCTTCAGCAGAGTGCATTTCATGAAATTGATACTTATTGTCCTGGTAAAAAACAATATGAGATGTTAAGACTCGCTCTTGATTTTTCTGATAAGATACAACATGCAGTTGAAAAAAACGTTCATATGGATGATATATTAGCTATGAAATCCTGTGAAAATCTTGCTAGAATGAAAACTGTTCCAAATAGGGAATTTGGAAAGAGATTTGTGGAAATTGAAAAAGAAATGGATAAAGAGTTAGAAGCTCTTATTAAGCGGGGTGACTAAAATGAGCAATAAGGATATCGAATATTCATCAGTATCAGAAGTTGCTGGTCCTCTTATGGTTGTTGAAGGAATCAAAGATGTTGCATATAATGAGGTTGTAAAGATTAGGACAGCATCAGGTGAAGAACGAACCGGTCAAGTACTTGAAGCATTTATGGATAAAGCAATAGTTCAAGTTTTTGAAGGAACTAAAGGTCTTGACACTAAAAACACATCTGCTCGTTTTATTGGAGAGACTATGAAACTTGGTGTTGCAAAAGACATTTTAGGTCGTGTTTTTGATGGAACAGGTAATCCTATTGATGATGCACCACCAATAATTCCTGATGATAGAAGAGATATCAATGGAAATCCAATTAATCCTTATGCTAGAGAGTATCCAAGAGAGTTTATTCAGACAGGAATTTCAACTATAGATGGACTAAATACACTAGTTCGTGGTCAAAAATTACCAATTTTTTCAGGAGCTGGTCTTCCTCATAATGAAATGGCTGCTCAAATTGCTAGACAAGCAAGGGTTCTTGGAAGGGAAGAAACCTTTGCTGTTGTTTTTTGTGCAATGGGTATTACTGCTGAAGAAGCTAATTTATTCATAAAAGATTTTGAAAATACAGGTGCTCTTGAAAGAACTGTTATGTTTTTGAATCTTGCTGATGATCCAACTATTGAAAGAATAATTCTTCCTAGAATGGCTCTTACTTGTGCTGAATATCTTGCATTTGATCTTAATATGCAGGTTTTAATTATTCTTACAGATCTTACGAATTATGCTGAAGCTCTAAGAGAAATTGCAGCAGCTAGAGAAGAAGTTCCTGGTCGTAGAGGTTACCCTGGATATATGTATACAGATCTTGCAACAATTTATGAACGAGCAGGTAGAATTAAAGGAAAAAAAGGTTCAATTACACAAATCCCAATGCTTACTATGCCAGATGATGATATCACTCATCCAATCCCAGATTTAACTGGTTATATTACTGAAGGTCAAATTGTTCTTAATAGAGGACTTCATAAAAAGGATATTTATCCTCCTGTTGCGGTTCTTCCATGCTTATCTAGACTTATGGATAGAGGAATTGGAAAAGATAGGACTAGGGAGGATCATGCAGGGGTATCAAACCAACTTTATGCAGCTTATGCTGAAGGTTGTGACTTAAGAGATCTTGTAGCAATTGTTGGTGAAGATGCATTATCTGATAGAGATAGAAAATTCTTAAAATTTGCAGATGAATTTGAAAAAAAATTTGTTACTCAGGATACTCATGAAAATAGAAGTATTATTGATACTCTGACAATTGGTTGGAAACTTCTTTCAGAACTTCCAAAATCTGAACTTAAGAAAATCGATGAAAAATATATTGAGAAATATTTTCCAAAGAAAGATAAAAAAGAATAATTATGGCAGAACAAATACTTGAGGGTGTAAGCCCAACAAGAATGGATTTACTTGATATTCGCAAGAAATTGATACTTGCAAAAAAAGGCCATAAACTATTGGAAGAAAAAAGAGATGCTCTTGTAGAAAGATTCTTTGATATAATCGATAAAAAAAATCAATTATCAAAAGATATAGATGGGCAATTCAAAGATGCATATCTATCATTAATTCAAGCTCAGATGATTTTAGGTGAAAGAAAGGTTGAAGAGTCATCTTATTTAACTGAAAATATTGGCGATATTCTATTTGAAACAGATAATATCATGGGTGTAAAAATTCCAAATATTAATGCAGAAAATTTAAAAAATGAAATAAAACCATCCTATGGATTTTTTGAAACATGTTCAAAACTTGATGATGCTCAAGTAAATTTCTCTCATATTCTTAAGAAATTAATTGAATTAGCAGATCTTGAAGCTGGAGTAAAATCTCTTGCTGTGGAAATAGAGAAAACAAAAAGAAGAGTAAATGTTCTTGAGAACAATTTGATACCAAAACTTATTGCTACACGTAAGTATATAGAAATGCAGCTTGAGGAACGAGAACGTGAGGATTTTTTAAGAAGAAAAAGAATCAAAGCTATACTTGAATCAAAAAAATAAAATGACTAGAATTGAAGAAGATCCAATAATTGGAAGATTTTTTGATACGCCAGATAAAAAGGCTAAATGGTTGGTTAGAATCAAATTTGCTTATATACTCTGGATTGTTTTTTTAATAATTGGAATTTTTTCAATTTTGCTATATTATCTTATTTATTAAAAAAGGAAAAAAGGAATTTTTAAACTTCTCTTCCCATCTCCCAAATAGCTTTTATTGATAATAGTCCAATAATTGGAGCAACAAATATTGCTAAGCATATTGAAATACCTGCAAATAAAGCTCCTATCCAGGGTCCTGTTATAGCATCAGTCCAGCCCCAGAATGTACCGGCCATGACAAGTAGAGCAATTCCAGCCATTAAAAAAGTAGGACCTTCTTTTGATGTAATAGTACCTTTTCCAATAAAAGATAAAATTCCAACAATTGCACCAATTATTACAAGAACCCATATTACCCAACCACCTGTTTCAGTAAAAATAAATGAGTTTATTACTGAACCTTCAGATTCTATTGTAAATGCAGTATAAAGACCAACCAATATTGCAATAAGAACGCCAATCAGGAATGCCCAGCTTCCAATTTTGGTATAAATATCTTTTGCCATATCCTTCTCCTCCACCAAAATTTATTTTGTCTTTTTGAATTAAATAAATATTTATAAAATTTTCTAGTTTTTTTATTTAAAGAAACATTGAAATATTGTTTTATTATATAACAGTAAAAAAATTAAGATAGTGTTCAACGTGGATGAATTAGATAATAAAAAACGGAAAGAAATGCCCTCGATTGAAGAATGGTTTAAAAATCAAAACTTTGAAACAACAAAAGATATTGAGGTTCCTGATCTTTTATTAGATCAAGTTATTGGACAGGATAAATCTGTTGAAATTGTTAGAAAAGCTGCAGAACAAAAACGACATGTAATGTTAATCGGAGATCCTGGTACTGGAAAGTCTATGGTTGCTAGAGCAATGACAGCCTTTCTACCTAAGGGAGAACTTGAAGATATTATTGCATATCCAAATGCTGATGATTCAAACACTCCTCACATTAGAGTAGTTCCTGGTGGTAAGGCAAATGAGATTGTAAAAGCACAACGAGAGGAGGCTAAGAAAAAAAAGGAACAACAAAGTAGTATGATTATTACTATTGTTTTTATGATTATTGCTCTCTCGATTTTTGCAGCAATTGCTCCAGCTATGACAGCAGATGGTTTTGATCCTAATCAAGTTCAGATTCAATGGGCTCTTATAGGTATTATTGTCGCTTTTATGATATTTTTAATTTTTTCAAGAGGTGCACTACTCCAACGAAGAGAATTACAGCAAGTTCCTAAAATATTGGTAGCTCATGAGAAAAATGATTTACCACCATTTGTTGATGCAACAGCTGCTCATTCTGGAGCTTTATTAGGGGATGTTAGACATGATCCTTTCCAATCTGCAGGTTTAGAAACTCCGCCTCATCAGTTGGTTGAGGCAGGAGCAATACACAGAGCTCATAAGGGTGTTTTGTATATTGATGAGATAAATACATTAAATCTTCCTTCTCAACAACATTTACTTACAGCTATACAAGAAAAAAAATTCCAAGTAACAGGGCAATCTGAAAGAAGCTTTGGAGCAATGGTTAAAACAGAACCAGTTCCATGTGATTTTATTTTAGTTTCGGCAGGAAATCTTGATGCATTAAAAGGTATGCATCCCGCTTTACGTTCTAGAATAAGAGGGTATGGATATGAGGTCTATCTAAATAGCAACATGGATGACAATGATGAAAATAGAACTAAGCTTATCCGTTTTGTTGCTCAAGAAATTAAAAAAGATGAAAAAATACCTCATTTTAATCGTGAAGCTGTTGCTGAAATAATTCATGAAGCTCAAAGACGTGCAGGAAGAAAAGGTAAACTTTCACTCAGATTAAGAGAGCTTGGTGGACTTATTCGTGCTGCTGGTGATGTTGCATATGAAGCAGGAGATAAGATTGTTACAACCGATCATGTAATGAAAGCAAAAATAATTTCAAAGTCACTTGAACAACAGGTTGTGGATAGAGCAATAGAGCAGAGAAAGGATTACAGATCCTTTAAAATAACTGGAGAAGAGGTCGGAGTTGTAAATGGACTTGCAGTTCATTCGGCAGATCCTTCTATGAGTGAATTTTCTGGTCTGGTTTTACCTATTGTTGCTGAGGTCACACCAGCTGGATCTCAATCTGAAGGTAAGGTTATTGCAACAGGTAAACTTGGTGAAATTGCAAAGGAATCTGTATTAAACATTTCTGCTATAATTAAGAAATATATGGGTAGGGATATTACTGAAGTAGATATTCATATTCAGTTTATTGGTACTTACGAAGGTCTTGAAGGTGACTCAGCAAGTATATCGGTAATTACTGCAGTTATTTCTGCAATGGAAAATGTACCTGTAAGACAGGATACTGCTATGACAGGTTCACTAAGTATAAGGGGAACTGTTCTTCCAATTGGTGGTGCAACTGCAAAAGTAGAAGCTGCAGCAAAAGCTGGGATTAAGCGGGTGCTTGTTCCAAAAGCAAATTTAAATGATGTTTTAATAGAGGATAACTTAAAAGACAAAATAAAAGTGATACCTGTTGAAACTTTGACTGAAGTTATTGAAAATACTCTTGTTGGTCCAGGAAAAGAGCAATTACTTGGTAAACTAAGGGATATGAAACCTTTGAATATAACAGGTAAAGTAGAACTTGAATCAGAAAAAAAGATATCAGCTTACCCTACTGAAACAAAAAAAGAACAAAATTAATTTTTATAATTAAAACCATGAATTTAATTAACATTTTATATGATTCTTTGTATTCTTTTTATGAATTATTATGAATGCTTTATTTATTGGGCGTTTCCAACCTTTTCATAATGGACATTTAAAAGTTATAGAGGAAGCATCCAAACATTATAAAATAATCATAATTGGAATTGGATCATCACAATATAGCAATACAATTGAAAATCCATTCTCTGACATTGAAAGAAAATTTATGATTGATAAAACCTTAAAAGAAAGAAAAATAAAAAATTACAAAATTATATTTATTCCAGATATCCATAATCCACCTAAATGGGTTGATCATGTTCTTACAATTTTTTCTGATTTTGATATTGTTTTATCAAATAATGATTTTACAGGAAAATTATTCTCAGAAAAAGGATTTATTGTAAAAAAGACACTGTTGTATAATAAAGAAAGATATTCAGGAAAGATTATCAGAAATAAAATAATGAAAAACGAAATGTGGGAAGAACTAGTTCCAAAAGAAGTTTTTAACTTTATTAAAAGTAAAAATGGCGAAGAAAGAATAAGGTCTTTATCAAGATAACTTTTTTAAATTTATATTATCCTCAAAATTTTCTTTGGCCACTTTTTTCTTCTCATATAATCAATTACTCCTGCAATTAGAAGAATAATTGAGGAAAGAACACAAAGATAAAACCCTGTCCCTAATCCCCAATTAGAAAGCATACATGTTGTTTCGCCATTTGGAAGTATTACATCAAGAGGAGCTTCACCATTTAAACTTCCCAAAGTAAGCTCTGTAATTTTAGACATTCCATAAGAAAATGCAATTGAAACTAAAAGTAAAAATAAAATACTTGCTGATATTAATACTAAAAAATATCTTCTTCTTAATAGAATATTTGGAATAAAACTTAAGCTAAGTAAGATTATTCCTGAATATATTATTATTAGAAGAATACCAAGAAAATCTGTAAACATTTCTGGTAAGGTTGCAAGTTCAAGATATGTTTCATCTTGATATTTGATTTTTTCTATCATTGTTCCAGAAACAATAAACATTTCAGTATTTTTCTCTGCAAAAGTAGAATCATTATATCCATTCAAAGTCCACCAAGGTTGAAATATTGAAAGAAATACCAGTGCGAGAGCTAATAATTTTAAAAATGTATTTAACGAAAATTTTTTAAATAAAAGTAAAACAACTATCTCACAAATAAATAGTAAAACAATACCAGTAACCAAAATTGGAAGAAAGGGTTTAATTTTTGTAACAATGTTAATATCTTTATCACTACTTAATTCAACTACTTTTATTCCGACTAACTCATCATCATTATGTGCTTGAATTGTATATTTTCCAGGCGGCATTATCAATGGATTATCTGGGGAGATATTATCATATATAGTTTCTCCATCTCTTAAAATATTTATTTTGTAATTCTCATCTTTGATTATATTTCCTCTAGAATTTAACAATTTAGTTTTAAGCTCAAATAAAGCTGAAAATTTTAAATTATTTATGTCTCCGTCCTCTGGAACGTCAATAAATAATTCGTCAGTAAATCGCCCGTAAGTTATTTGAAATTTATATTTTGCAGAAGGTAGATTATTGAATATAAATATGCCATTACTAGCTTCTTTTGGAGTTATTTCATTTAGAATTTCCATTTCAGAACTAGTTAATATTGGTCTTAGATTAACTCCTGGTGAAAATCCTAACTTATCTTTGACTTCTATTTTTAAATCATATAAATCTAAGATTATATCAATATTTTTTTCTCTATTCGAAATTTCCTTATCAAATATCTTAAAACCTTTATAATATGCTTTTAAAACATACATTTCAAAGAGATTATATGGTATTTTTAGAAAAATATCTTCATTTTGATTTGTTTTATTAACAAATACAATTGAATTATTTTGTAATAAAGTTAATTCAATATTTTCAACTCTTGCTTTTTCTTGGTTTCTTGTAGTGATTTTAATTTTATTTTGCCATGTACAAAAAATACGAGTAAATTCATCATGATTAATAGTTATAGGTTTTAATCCAATAATTCTCTCATAATTGCCAATCCTTCTGAATATTTTTATAATATAATCTCCAGGTGCAATTTTAATAAATTTGAATAATGGTTTTCCAATAATTGGTTTAAAATATTCGCCTTTTGAATATAATTGATCTTTTTGATATAATTCTGCTGATAAGGTAAATCTATCAAATATACTTCTTAAAAAGGGAATGTTTATTATTCTACCTAATAAATGTGGATAAACTGTTAAAGTGTGTATATCTTTTTCACCGTTCTCAAAATCATCCTCACCTTCATGACGATATTTTATTAGATCTGGAAAATATTCTGATTCTGAAATTACTTCTTTAAATCCACCTGTTTCTGATGTATAAAATTCTGCATCATATTCAACTACTAAATCTCCTGCAATTGTTAAATCATGTTTACTACCTTTTTCATATGAATTTCTTCCGAAACTTATTGAAGTATAATCAATTTCTGTTCCAAGAATTTTTAAATATTCTCTTTCAGCAGAGGTAACTTGAATTCCATCTCTTTCATTAGTACCTGATTTAACAATATTCTTATTTGACGAAAATATTATTCCAAAAGCTTTTCCTGTTTCACCTTCATCATAAGAAATCCAAGCATCTTCTCCCAGGTCGCAATCATCAGTATAAGGAATTACCCATTCTCTTTCCAAATTTTCTGGATCAATATTTAATCTGTATTCTTTTACAATGTTATTTTCGCTAAAGAGATGTATATATGGTAAAATTTCTCCAAAACGCATTCTTTTTATTCTTCCACTTTTTGATTGAACAGAAGCTAATACTCCATATCTTCCATCAACATTTTCAATTCCTGTTACTTCTGATTCTTTAAGAACCTGATGTCTAACATGAACAGAAATTCTTTTTTCATCTGTAGGACAGTAATAATATTTGTATAAATTATTTGTTCTTAGATGTTGACTATTAGATTCACTGACAATTCTAAACTCAACCATTAAATTTCCATCAACAGTGATTTCTTTTGATACTAGAACTTGGTCAGATGAGACCTCATCTTCATCATCCTTTCCATGTTGATATGATAAAATGAAAGAAGCCAAATTGTCAAAATTTGCTGTATCAAAATCTATAGAATTTGGCTTCATTTTTATTATTCCTTGGGATAATCCACGATAAATAATTTTTCCTTTTTGTCCAATTCCATAGATGCAAAATCCGTCTTCAGAAATTTTGTAGAATTCACTTTCAATAGAAACACCTGAGATAGGAGCATAGAAATAATATGAGTCTTCAATACTTACATGATCTACATACTTTGTTGATGCTTTTTCACTATCATCATAGAATACAAAATATAGTTCTTTTCCATTTGCAAAACTTGGAACAAGAAAAACGATTCTACAATTAGATATATAATTTTGATCTTTGAATTCAATGTCATAAATTTGTGATTCTAATTCATGCCATGTACTTCCATCCCATGAGCACACTCTTATAGAGTGTTCATCTTCATTTTTTCCCCAGCATGGATTGACAAAATCTATACGCATATCTATTGGTTGATAAATAGCTTGAGATCTGAATGTTGATATTGGTAGAATAATCTCTTCTTTAAATGACCATGCCTTATTCCATTCTGGTATAGTAACGTCTTGAGATAATGAAGATATGGTTAACACTGGTAATATTAACAGTATTAATGAAATATAAACTAACCATATCTTATTTTTTCGCATAGTACACCTTTTAATCAAAGGTATATATAGAAGTTATTTTAATAATATATTAATATTTTGTAAAAAATTTTTTTATAACAATAACTATTTATTTCAAATTCGAAAATTAATTATATTAAAACTATTTTTAATACATAAATTTATAAGGTGTATCTATGGATGCAATAGAAGCAATATTAACAAGAAGAAGTGTAAGAACTTATAAAAATAAAAAAATTTCAGATGAAATTATAAATGATTTAATAAACGTAGGATTTAGTGCTCCATCTGCAGGTAATCAACAACCATGGCATTTTATAATTTTAGATGATAGTAAAATAATAAATAAAATTACAGATTTTCACCCTTATTCAAAAATGCTACCTGGTGCTCAAATAGCAATTATAGTTTGTGGAGATTTAGAAATAGAAACAAATAAAGGTTTTTGGGTTCAAGATTGCTCTGCAGCTACTGAAAATATTCTTATTGCAGCAAGAGCAAAAGGACTTGGAAGTTGCTGGTTAGGTTTATTTCCTAGAGAAGATAGAGTATTAGGAATAAGAAAATTATTGAAAATTCCAGAAAATGTAATCCCTCTTTCACTAATTTCATTAGGATATCCTGCAGTTAAACAAGATAAGGTAAATAGATACAATAGTGCAAGAATTCACAAAAATAAATGGTAAAAATTATTCTCCTACAATCTGAACTATTAAATTTCTATTTCTAGGACTTGTATCCAGTTCAATAAAAACTATCTGTTGCCAGGTTCCATGAATTACTCTTCCATTAATTAGAGGAATTGTTAAACTAGGTCCCATCAAACTAGCTCTTACGTGAGAATGACCATTGTCATCATGCCATGTTTCATGATGATTGTAATGTTCTCCCTTTGGTGCAATTTTTTGGAGAGCTCTTGGTAAATCCTTCTTAAGACCAGGTTCATATTCAATGGTTGTAATTGCACCAGTTGATCCAGGTACAAATATGCAAGCAATCCCAGTATTAATCTTAGATTTATTAACAATAGATTGAACTTGGTTTGTAATATCTATAATGTCAACTTCTCCTTTTGTCTTAATATTTATTTCCTCATTATAAGAGCTCATATTTAATCCCCCCATTATTAAAATTTAATTTTTGTTCCTGAAGCATCTCTTTTATAGACACCAAAATCTTCAGTTTTCTTCAAAGTTGTTTCATCAAAAACAGGACCTTCTTTACAGACTCGAAGTCCTTTACCAATACAGCATTGTCCACATAATCCAAATCCACACTTCATGTATCTTTCAAGAGATGCTTGAAAGGAAATGTTATTAGATATCTCTAATAACTTTTTCATCATCAACTCAGGACCACAAGTTAAAATTTGATCAAATTTATTATTTAAAATTATATCTTTTGCTAAACTAGTTACAAAACCCTTATATCCATAAGAGCCATCATCTGTACTTACAAATAGATTTGCACCAGTTTTCTTAATTCTATTTTCAAAAAATAATTCGTTTTTATTTTTTACTCCAAGTAGAACAGTAGTATTAATATTTCTTTTTTTTGCTGATTCAACTGAAGGAGCAATCATTGCAATCCCAGTTCCTCCAGCTACACATAAAATATTATTTCCAATAATACTAAAACCATTTCCATAAGGGCCTCTAATTCCTATCTTATCACCGACTTTCAGATTAAATAATTCTTTAGTTGCATTTCCAACTATCTTGAAAGTTATTCCTTTTACTTTTTTATCAATATAAGACACACTCATAGGAATTTCATCAATATTTGGAATCCAAATCATAAAAAATTGGCCAGGAATGATGTCTCCTTCAAAATCAAATTTAATTGTTTTTACATCAGTTGTTTCTGTTATTGTTTCAAGAATTTCGATAACTTTTGGATTGTTCATTTATGTGCAACTCCAATTAACTCTGAAATATTATCTATATTATGGGATTTCATCCAGGAAATAATTTCATTTTTAATTTTTTTGAAAACATCAACTCCTCTATAGTATATTCCTGAACCTATTTGAACAGCAGATGCACCTGCCATAAAATACTCTATTACATCATTACCTGTTGTTATCCCACCAACCCCGATTATTTGAATATCAATGTTTTCTTTTATTTCATAAACACAACGAATACCAATCGGTTTTATAGCATTTCCAGAATATCCACCAATTTTATTTGAAAGAACTGGTATTTTTAATTCAAGATTTATCTTCATTGCTTTTACGGTATTAATTGCTACTATTCCATCTGCATTTCCCTCTTTTGCTGATTTAGCAATATCAATAATGTTTGATAAGTTTGGTGAAATCTTAACAAAAATAGGTATTTTTGTTGATTTTTTTACTTGCGAAGTAATTTCTTTTACTAGATCAGGGTCACAACCAATTTCTAATCCATATCCTTTTGCATGAGGGCAACTCATGTTTAGTTCTAATGCGTTAACACCATAATTTTGCATTTTTTTAGCAAGTGTTACAAATTCTTTAGAATCTGAACCAAAGATGCTACCAATAATAGGTATATTTGATTTTTTAAGGGTAAGAATTTCATCCTTAAAATTTTCTATTCCTGGATTTGGTAAACCAACAGCATTTAAAATTCCATGTTCTAATTCAATTATGGTTGGATTTGGATAACCATCACGCGGTTTTAATCCAATAGATTTTGTTACAATTGCGCCAGCACCATTATTAAAAATACGTTCCATGCTTCCTGCATCTTCATCCATTAAACCTGAAGCAAGAATCAATGGGTTATCTAATTTAAGAGATGCTATATTAACTTCCAGTTTTTCCAGATTAACACCTCACCCTTAAAGTATAAACTAATATTTTAAATTATTTTTACGCAAACTACATTAAAAATTACTTAATACTGTATTTTTAAATGTATCTATTTACCAAATGGTTTGGCGTGTTTTTATACGATGGAGAAAAAATAATTGATAAAATTTTGTTTTCAAAAGATACAAAAACAATTTCAAACAAAATAATTAAAATCAAACAAAATGAGATACTTAAAGAAGAAAAAGATATAGTAAAAAATAAGAAAGAAATTATTGTAAATGAAAAAAGATTAAAAAAAATTGGAGAATATAAACCATTTGATACTATTTTTAAAAAAATTAGTATTTCACATGAAGATTATGGTTTTTCAAAAGAACTTCTTTATAGAGCAACAAATCTAGCAACTAAAAAAAATGTTGATAAAAAATTAGAATCCAAAGATCTTCAAATAATTCAAATGGTAAATACATTAGATGATTTTATTCAAACATCAAATCTATTATATGAACGTATAGAAAGTTGGTCTATGATTCCAACTCCAAAAGAAAAAATACAACCTTTAATTAACGCTTATACGACAATTAATAATGAAATAAAATCATTGGAAAAACAAATTGAAAAGGACATGTTAAGAATTTCTCCAAATATTACTAGTATAATTGGTCCTCTTATTGGAGCACGTTTGATTTCACATTCATCAGGATTAATAAAATTAGCAACATTACCTGGTTCTACAATTCAGATTTTAGGTGCTGAAAAAGCTCTTTTTAGATATAAAAAAGAGGGTGGAAAACCACCAAAACATGGTGTTATATTCCAGCATTCCTTAATTAATAAAGCATTTAGAGAAAAAAGAGGCAAAATTGCTAGAATTTTAGCATCAAAAATCGCAATAGCTGCAAAAGCTGATGCATTTACAAAACGAGATATTTCAATAGAGCTAAAAAAGGATCTTAATAAGCGTATAAATGAAATTAAGAATCAATAAAAATATAAGTAGTTGATATTTAATGTTTGTAAAAATTCAAAAGATTATGGTAAGGAGAGACATTTAGAATGAGTGATATTAAAAGTATCCTGAGATCACTTGGAGGCATATTCATAATAGTAGGATTTGTTTCTCTCTTTTGTTTGATTGTTCCAATTTATTTTGGTGAATTTGGTTCTAATAGTTCATTTGATGCAATAGGACCTATTCTTCTTACATGCGGAATATATTTTGGAATCGGATTACCTCTGTTTTACATATTTAGAAATGCTGATCCTCCAAATTTTAAAAGTGCAATGGTCACTGCTGCTCTAGGATGGATTTTTATTTCCGCTGTTGGAAGTATTCCCTTTTGGTTAATACCATATAATAAAGCTACACTAGCAACTATGGCACCTTTATCAGCATTTTTTGAGTCAATGTCTGGTTGGACTGGAACGGGTCTTACAATGGTTGCTCAAGAAAATCTTCTTCCTGCTACACTACAATTTTGGCGTTCTCTGATTCAATGGGTTGGTGGCGTTGGAGTAATAGTACTTACTTTATCGATTCTTGCTAGGCCTGGGACTGGTTCATTTGTTTTATATAGAGGGGAAGCTCGCGACCAAAAAATGCATCCTTCAATTATTTCTACAGTTAGAACAATATGGTGGATATTTCTGCTTTTTACAATAATTGGTATAATTGTATTGACTGTTATTGGTTTTATTCTATCTGATGGAATGGATCCCTGGCAATCTCTAAACCATGCAATGACAGCGATTGCAACTGGTGGATTTTCAGTAACTGATGATAGTATCTCAAGTTTTGGAACAATAAGTCAAATTGCCATAGTAGTTCTTATGATATTTGGTGCAATTGCATTTGCTGCTCATTATGATTTATTAAAGGGTAGAATAAAAAAGTTTTTTTCAGATATTCAATTTAGAGCACTATTTATATTAATAATTTTAGGTGTGATAGGTTTAACATTTGTAAATTTACATCTTTATGGAGATGATATTTTACTATCTTTGAAATATTCTGGATTTCAATTTACTTCAGCAATAACCTGTACAGGCTTTGCTTCAGTTGAAAGCCTTACAAATTGGAGTGAATCAGGAAAACTAATTCTTGCGGTTGCAATGATTATTGGAGGAGCTGCTGGATCAACTGCTGGTGGAATTAAACTTTTCCGAGCAATTTTACTTTATAATGGAGTTGGTTGGAGAATTAAAAGAGCAATATCAACTCCAAGAAGAGTTTTTGTTCATAAATTTGGTCAAAAATCTTTATCAAAGGATGATGCAATGGATTTGATAAATGAAGCAGCAATCATTTCATTTATGTGGGTTATATTACTTTTTGCTGGTGTAATCGTTATAATTCAAACCGGAGAAAATATTTCTCTGAGTAATTCAATTTTTGAAGTATGTTCAGCTCAAGGTAACGTTGGTTTAACAGCAGGAATTACTGATATCAATATGTCACCTATTGGAAAAACAATGCTTATTTTTAATATGTGGATAGGAAGGCTTGAGATAATACCGATAATTGTTCTTATAAAATCATTATTTGGAATAAGAAGAAATATTTTATAGAATGGTTATTCGTTTTCTTTTTCTTTTAATATTTTAAATTGAATATCCTGGAGTTTTTTTATATGAACATCAAGTTGTTGAATTGCTGTCAATAGTTTGTAGATTCCTTCATCTTCTGGAGCTGGTGGTATTGTTTCATGCGGATGTGCTTCCTTTTTTTTATGAAATTCAGTTTTAGAATATTCTTCATGTAATATGTTTCGTGCATCTTTTAGGATTTTAATTTTCTCACTGATTTTTGTTAATTTTTCCATATCCATTCCCACCTGTTCTAAACTTGGTAATAAATTATTTCTTAAAATAGTTTTACTCTAAATATAACGCTCTTAAACCTGTTTTTTCATCAAGCCTTCTTTTTAAATTTATCGGTATTTTCAATAAAACAATTTCAGCAGTTATACTGATTTTCCCTTCTATTAAATGACCTCCAAATGCTTTCTTTTTTTCATCACCTAAAACTGTATGGATATGTAAAAAATAATCATTTTTTTGTTTGCTAATATTTCCTGATAATGATAATAGTTCAAGTGGTTTATCAAAAGATTCTGGACTATAATTTTCCTTTTTTATAAAATAACCAAGTTTAGTTTGTTTTAGTTGTCCTATTCCAGATAGTACAATAGCTGTTCTTACATTATGATTTTTGCATGCACTTTTTATCTTTTCTAAAATTTCTTCATCTTCAAAAAGTCTAATAAAAATAAAATCATTTTCCTCTTTACTTTGCATATTACTCTTCTCTTTAATTTTTATTTGCAAATAATCTTAATCCATATAAACATGAACATAATTTCAAAAGTTAAATGTCAAAAATTGAATACTTGGATAATTTAAAATATTTTGTTTTAAAATGTGATAGATGTAGTTTACATAAAACAAAAAATAATTATGTTTTTGGAGAAGGATCCTTAAATTCAAAAATTATGTTTATTGGTGAAGCACCAGGAAAAAATGAAGATATCTATGGCAAACCTTTCGTTGGTAGAGCTGGTAAAATATTTGATGACTGTTTAGTATCTATTGGTCTAGATAGAAATGATATTTACATTTCTAATATTCTAAAATGTAGACCTCCAAAAAATAGAAATCCTTTAAAAAAGGAGATTAAAAGCTGTAGTGAATATATAGATAAACAAATAGATATAATCAAACCAAATCTTATAATTCCCTTAGGTAGAATTTCAATTTCATATATTTTTAATAAATTCAAATTTCCATTTCAAAAAATCAATAGAATTCATGGGAAGATTTATTCAAAAAACAATTTAAAAATTATTCCAATTTATCATCCTGCAGCAGTAATTTATAATAATAAATTAAAAGAAATTTTATTTGAAGATTTTAAAATTATTGAAAAATTTATTTGAGTTATTATTCAATCTTTTTTTTGATAAAATCAATAAGTTGTTGTTTTGTAAAAGGTTTTTGTAAAAAGTTTTCTTGATTACTAGTATCAATATTTTTTTTAATACTTGGTTTCATTGAGAAAAAAGCAGGGACCTTACTTTCTGGAAGGGAGGTATCAATTAATATTAGACTATAATAATCTTCATTGTCTTTCTCAATTAGTTCAAATGCTTTTCGGTTGTTGTCTACAGCAACAACTTTATAATCTTCCTTTTCTAAACAAGATTTTACTTCATCAAGAACACTTGTTTCATCATCAACAACCATAATAGTTTTCATATTACACCCCAGATTATATAGATGATTTAGACTTAAATCTTTCCTAAAAGTTTTAAGGGGGTAAAAGAGGGGGCTGATATACAAGAAGAGGTGAATCAAAAAGTAATCATAGCCCCCTCTAAGGTAGTTACTTCAATCTAATTTATGAGAATTTTATGATTAAAATTTTTTATCATATCCATCTACATTTCCTCATCTTTGCGTAGCATTTAATCGTGTTAATATTTGTCAATAGTACTATTTAAAAATATCATATAATTTTATCAATATGTAAAGAATCCATTTTGATAAAATAGCATTTTTTAGATATATCAGACTATATATAGTTCCACTATACACTTGCATATCTATGTACATATTCATTTACACTAAAATCTTATATATGAATCAATATCTTAGCAGTATTACAAAATATAGGAGAAGGGATGGAAAAATGGAAATATTCAGAAAAATAGGTAGCTGGTTGTTTCTATTTGGTGTTCTTATCGCTTTAATAGCCGGAATTATCGTTGGAGCAAGATGGTATACTGATACTGAAGCCTATATTGCAATGATACTAGGAGTACTTGGATTTATTGTCGGTGTATTATCATTCTTTGCAGTTGGACAGATCACCCATGAAAGAATACCGACTTTCTTGATAGGAGCATTGATACTAGTTGTTATTGGTGCAACATCTAACTATTGGGAAACCTGGGGATTTGTGCAAAACCAAGATTTTGCTTATTTCTTCCAGAGCCTAACAGGCTATATAGCAATCTTTGCAGCACCAGCAGCAGCCCTATTAGCAATTAGAGCAATTTGGGACGCAGGAAAAACTGAAGAAATTGAAAAATATGTCCCAAAAATGCCAAAATAAATAAATGAGATAAAAATCTCTCTTCTCTCTTTTATTTTTTTTAATTTTTTTATTTTAATGAAAAATTAAATTTACCTTTTATAAACCATTATTCCAAATATTTAAAACCCATTTATATAAGCTTACAACAGTCATGGTTAATAATCCAGCTACAAAGCCAATTAATACCACGACTAATGAAGACATTTACTTATTCACCACCTTATTATTTTTAAAAATTAATTCTGATTTTTTATATTTTGACATTATATCTCCCCTTTTCTATAATAATAAATCATAACAAGATATAGATAAACTACATCATGATAATATTTGTATTTTATAGTTTATATAACTTTCGAATAATAATGTCAAAATGAAAAATTACATTTTGTAAAAAACCAGACCTGAAAGCATCTTTGGTAAAAAATAAGTAGACTTCTGAGGCATATGCTCACCTGCTTCAGCAACAGCTTTTAATTCATTAATTTTTGTTGCGTTCATTAAAAATGAAAAATCATATAATCCTTCCTCAACAAATCTGACCGCTTCTTCATCTATTCGTGTATATTTTATATAATCCTCAATATTATTTTGATTTATATTCATAAAGTGTTCAAGAATTATTTTATGTAATATTGAAACATCAAGAGTTCTCCAGACTTTAGATTTATCTTTTGCAAAATCATCCATAAAGCTTTCATCTTTTAATGTTAAAATATAATAACTGCCTTTTATGTATAATGCAAATTTGTGATCTTTTTTTGTTTGTAAATCTTTTATAATTTTTTCACTAATCTTTTTAAAATTATTACCAAAAATTTTTACTTTTTTTTCTTCTATGATAAAATATTCTTTTATATTATTTAAAAATAGTTTAATATCAATGTCAGATTTTTTAATCAGTCTATGTGTTGGAAGAATTGATAAACCATAATCAAACATATTTGCTAGTATTACCATGCGATAATTATAAGGTGCATTTTCATTATTTTTATCCTTTAATTCATTTGAATAATTAATAGCTGTTTGATATCTGTGATGACCATCAGCAATAAACAATATTTTGTCTTTTAGTTCATTTTGAATTTTTGATATTAATTCAATATTATCTATCTTCCAGAGTTTGTGATTAAAATTATCATAACCTTTAACATTAATAAAAGGTTCATATAATGATTCATCAATTAACTTTCTAATTTTATCTTCATCATCTATGTATAATAATTGAATAGGTTCTAGATTAGAATGACAGGCCCTCATAAGATTCAGTCTATCTTCTTTTGGTTTTGATAAAGTTTTTTCATGCGCTCTTACTTCTTTATATTCAGGGTCTAGTTTCAAAAGAATGAAAAAACCATTCATTATTTTTTTCTTAGAATCAATATTATATTCAATTTTATAAGGGAATATTGATGGTTTATTTGATTCAATTAATATTGATTCTTTAAACCATTGATTCAGTAATTCTTTTGCTCTTGTATATCTATTATTTTCTTCGTTGTCATCAGAATTTTGCTTTCCTAGAATAAGTCTTACAAAATTTTTGGGATGTTTATTGTATAATTCTGTTTGCATTTTTTCTGATATAATGTCATAAGGTGGAGACATTAAATTATCTAGATTCTTTATTGTTTCATAATTGTATGTTACACCTTTAAATGGAATTACTTTCACCATCTTTTTGCCTCCTTAAGTTTTAAACTGAATATAATAGTTTATTAAAAACATTATCAAAATCAAATATTTTATATTTCCGAGCAAAATACAATATGTAGGTTTAAAAATGAAATATAGAGATCTTATAACAATTTTTTTAGTAGTGATATTTATTTTATCTTTAGCTTACGTTACTGCTGTTGATCGATCAATTTGGTATGTTTCTTTAATTATTTTTATAGTAATGATTTATTTTACTTACAAACTATGGATAGAAAAATAAGTATTTTTTTAGATAAAAATATTTAAAATACCATTTTTTATAAGATAGAGAATGAATTATAATTTAAAAGATAAAGAAATCCTTAAAATTGCTGATAAAATTGTTTCAAATTATTGTTTATGTGATAATTGTTTTGGTAGATTTTTTGCTAAAATTAATCATGGTTTAACCAATAATAAAAGAGGAAAAATATTAAGGGAAAATCTGAAAATTAAAACAAAAATTAAATCTAAAAATTGTTGGTTATGTGATGGTTTAATAGATGAAGTAAATCATTTTTCAAAATTAATTTATGACTCGTTAATAATTTTTGAATTTGAAACTTTTTTAGTAGGATCAAAAGTTGATGAAGAGATATTAGATAAAGAACAGGAAATAATTGATTATTCAGGTTCAGAATTTTCAGAATCTATTAAGAATGAATTAAATAGAGAAATTGGAAAAATTTTAGAAATAAAATTAAATAAAGAGGTAAATTTTGAAAAACCCAATTTGATGATAATTTTAGATACTTCCTTTGATATAATCTATTTACAGATTAGTTCTTTATATCTTTATGGTAAATATAAAAAATTTAGACGTAATATCCCTCAAACAAGATGGTTCTGTAAAATATGCTTAGGAAAGGGTTGTAAAAAATGTAATTACTCTGGAAAATTGTACAAAACAAGTGTTGAGGAATTAATTGCTAAGAAATTATTAGATGTTACAGATGGTGAAGATGAAGCTCTACATGGATGTGGAAGAGAAGATGTTGACGCTAGGATGCTTGGAACAGGTCGACCCTTTGTCTTGGAAATTAAAAATCCGAAAAAAAGAACTTTTGATTTAAAACAACTAGAAAAAGAAATCAATAAAAAAAATAAAGATATTGTTGAAATCAGTAATCTTCGATACTCAAATAAGGATGAGATAAATAGATTAAAACAGTCTAATTTTAGAAAAATCTATCGTGTTGTCTTAAAAAGTTCAAAAATTTTAAATAACGAAAAACTTAAAAAGGCAGCTTTATCATTATGTGGTAAAAAGATAGGCCAATTTACGCCATCTAGAGTTGCTCACAGACGAGCTAAAATGGTTAGAGAGAAGCATATATATGATTGTAAAATTGAATCGATAGATGGTGATATAGCAACATTAATAATAGAAGCAGAATCAGGAACCTATATAAAGGAGCTTATATCAGGTGATGAAGGTAAAACTCAGCCTAATCTCAGTGATATAATTGGCATTCCCTGTCAAGTAATTGAGCTCGACGTAATTAGTATTAAGGGGGAATAAGAATTGGTAAAACGTTCAAAGGGAATAAGAAGTAAAAGTAGAAAAATACTAAGAAAAAAACCAAGAGAAAGAGGAATACACTCTATTACAAGAGCTTTACAACACTTTGAAGAAGGAGAAGCAGTAAACATAGTAATTGATTCATCCATTCATAAAGGAATGCCTCATATTCGTTTTCAGGGGTATACAGGAAAAATAGAGGGTAAGCAAGGAGATTCATATTTGGTTGGAATTAATGATGGTAAAAAACATAAGGTGTTAATAATTAGATCGGAACATCTTAGGAGAGTGCAATAATGACACCTGATGATAGTGTAGTTAAGCCCGTATCAATTTCTGAGGTTAAAAGTATTTTAAAGAAGATTGAGAAAGAAAGAGATGAATTGTTATATGAACAAAAAATAGCACTCGAACATGCTCAAAAATTTGCCAAATTGCCTATAAAAAAAATTGAGGATTTAATAAAAGAATTATCAAAATTTGAATTTTTAGAAGAAATACATGTTTATAAATTAGCTGATTTGCTTCCACAAACTGAAGAAGATTTAAAAACGATTTTTGCAAAAGAGAGAATCACATTCGGTGAGGGTGAGATTAAAAAGATACTTGAACTTGTTAAAAAATATTATACCGAGTGATATAGGGGGTAGGATTCTTGGAAGATTATGTATATATACTTGATTACCTGCCAAAAGGTAGAGGTGACTTACCCCCACATAAAAGACAACCTCTGGTTTATGGTATTGGTGAAAATCAGTTTACATTACTTGAGTTAGTCCCAAAGAAAGATGCATCATTTACTATTGGTGAAAGAATATATGTTGGTAAAAATCCTGAAAGTAGAAAAAAGATTACTAAGATTAAAGGTAGAGTAAATTATGAGGATATGACATCTACGGCTCATGGAGAAATGCCTTACATTATTATTGACATAGTCCATAATCAAAAAGAGCGTTTCCTTAAGTTTTTTAATGAATCCCCAGCAATATCAACAAGATTTCATGTCCTTGAGCTTTTACCGGGTCTTGGTAAAAAAATGATGCATGATATTCTTGATGAAAGAAAGAAAAAACCTTTTACAAGCTTTGAAGAAATGTGTGAGCGAATTGATTTTTTAAGAGCACCTGATAAGCTTATAGCAAAAAGAATTGAACTTGAATTAACTGACCCAAATCAAAAATACAGATTATTTACACGTCCGCCAATTACTCATGGTTTTCATTGATTAAAATATGAAAAAAAGTCTAGGTCAGAATTTTTTAATTGATAGAAATGTTGCGGAAAGAGAAGTAGGTTATGCAAATATTACTAAAGATGATGTCGTTTTAGAAGTTGGGCCTGGAAAAGGTATTTTAACAAAACTTCTTGCTGATAAAGCAAAAGAAGTAATTACAATTGAAATTGATGAAAAAATTGTAAGAAACCTAACTGGTAAATTATCAGATAATGTAAAATTAATTCATAATGATGTTTTAAAATTAGATTTTGAAACTTTACCTAAATTCAATAAAATTGTTTCAAACCTTCCTTTTCAAATATCTTCTCCTATTACTTTTAAATTCCTTGAATATAACTTTGATCTGGCAATTCTAATTTATCAAAAGGAATTTGCATATAGAATGGTAGCAAATTATGGAACAAAAGAATATTCTCGTTTATCTGTAAATGTATATTATAAAGCAAAATGTGAGATTCTTGAAATAATTCCTAAAACCTGTTTTAAACCACAGCCAAAGGTCGATTCATGTACTGTAAAAATGATTAGAAGAAAAGTTCCACCTTTTATTCAGTATAATGAAGATTTCTTTTTTCATATTACAAAAAATCTTTTTAATCATAGACGAAAAAAGATAAAAAATATTTTAAAAGAGCTTTATAAATTAAATAGAAATAATATACCTTATTTGGATAAAAGAGTTGAAGATTTAACACCAGAACAAATAGGTAATCTTTGTAATATTCTTTATAAAATATTATTCTAGATACAAACAATTTTCATTTTGACATTTTAACACGATAAGTTCTTATAATAGATTAAAAAAAGTATAACATGATAGTAATAAAAAATTAATAGGGTGATAAATAGATGGATAAAAGGATAATGGTAGTAGACGATGACCCAGATATACTAATTGCTATTAGAAAAATATTTGAAATAGAGGGTTTTGAGGTTTTTACTGTTGATAGTGGAATGGACTGTATTAAGGAACTCGAAAGAGGTTTTAAAGGAATTATTCTAATGGATATAATGATGCCATTTATGGACGGTTGGGATACAATTGAAGAGATATTAAAAAGAGGTTTAAACAAGAATGTAGTTATATCTATAATAACAGCAAATGGTTCACCAGATAATGAAAAAATGAAGGGACTTCAATCATTAATATTTGATTATATAATAAAACCCTTTGACATTGATCAACTTATATCTAATGTAAAAGATATGATTGCAATGTGATTTTTAAATATATTTATATATAGTTATTATATTGTAAATTTTGTGGATGCACTTTGAATGTTATTGAAACAAATAACTTAACAAAATACTATGGTAAAATTAAGGGTGTTGAAGACCTCACTTTATCTGTTAAAAAAGGTGAAATATTTGGATTTTTAGGTCCTAATGGTGCTGGTAAAACAACAACGATTCGAACACTTTTAGGTTATTTAACCCCTACTAGAGGATCAGCAACAATTTTTGGTAGAAATATTGAAGATGACATTGTTGAAATTAAAAGAGAGGTTGCTTATATTCCAGGAGATTTGAATATTTATAGCCATATGACTGGAAAAGAGTTTTTGAATTATTTTGCTGCTTTAAGAAATAGAGAAATGACATTACTTAATGAATTATTGGTAATATTTGATGTACCTTTAGATAGAAAATTAAAGGGTTACTCAAAAGGGATGAAACAAAAAATAGGAATTATTCAGGCATTTATGGATGATCCAGAAATGGTGATAATGGATGAACCGACTTCTGGTTTAGATCCTCTTTTACAACAAAAATTTTATGACTTTTTAATAAAACAAAAAAAACGTGGTAAAACAATGTTTCTATCATCTCATATATTAGGTGAAGTTGATAGAGTATGTGATAGAGTTGGAATAATAAGAGATGGTAATTTAATTGCTCTTGAAGATGTTGAGACACTAAAAAGCAAAAGAGGAAAGAAAATCAGATTAAAAATAAAGGAAAAACCAGAAACATTTGCAGGACCTAAAGATATGAAAGTAAAGGATGGTTGGATAGAATTTATTGCAATAAATGATATTGATTCTTGGATAAAGAAATTTTCGAAATATACAATTCAAGATTTAGTAATCAGTGATTTCAGTTTAGAAGATATCTTTATACATTACTATGAGGATTGAAAATGCAAGATATATTTCGATTTAGAATAGCAATTCAAACTATACTTGACTACAAAAAAACAACAATCACTCTCACTCTTTTATTCATGCTTATTTCAGTTATGTACGCTGGAATGTTTCCAGCATTTAAAGAACCCTTGGAGGAAATGGGAGAAACAGGTCTTTTTGATTCATTTTCAAATTTCTTTGGACCAGCAACTTTTGATATGGCAACATATGTTGGATTTTTGAATTTAGAACTTTATCAGATCTTTTGGATGATTATACTTGGGATAGTAATCGGTTTTATTGCAGCATCAATTGTTTCTAAAGAAATTGAAGGAAAAACAATAGATCTTTTGATGTCTAATCCCGTATCGCGAAAACAGATAGTTTTTGAAAAGTTTATAGGTTTAATTCCAATGACTTTGATAATAAACTTTGGAACTATGCTTGCTGTAATTGGTATTACTATTGTAATTGGTGAAGAATTAGATTTTGGTAATTTGTTTTTAACTCATGTTGCTTCAGTTCCATACTTTCTTGCAATTCTTGGAATAGCAATATTGATATCTGTTATTATAAATGAGAAAATGAAGGCAAGTATAACTTTTATTGCTCTACTTATGGGTATGTATGTTATTGAAACAATGTCAAAAACAGTTCCCGATTATGAATCAATTGGAGTTGTTTCTATCACACATTACTTCGTTCCCTATGACACTTTAAAATTTGGTGATTTCAATATAGGCTCAGCTCTTATTTTAATATGTGTTACAACTGTTTGCATGGTTATCTCATTGATATATTTTGAACATAAAGATATAACTGTCTAAAATTAGTAAAACTTAATTATTTCTTATTTATCCCATTATGCTGGTTAAACGAAAAAAGGGCATTGTTTAACCTATTCCAGCCCTTAAAACCAGGAAAAGGTGGATAATCTGGGAGGAAAAAAATTGAAAAATCTACCGTTCTGGTTTCCAAAAAAGAAAAATGCTTTTTGGTATTTATTGTTTGTTTTACTTTTTATATTTTCAATTGATTTTTGGGGCTGGAATACATCAAAACCAATGATTATCGGTCTTCCTTTATGGATTTATTATCTATTATTTCTTACACTCCTTACATCTGCATCTTTTTATATATTTTCAAAGTTCTTTTGGAGGATTGAAAAATGATATTCATATTCTTAGTAACTATCTATTTTATAATTCTCATAATACTTGGTTTCTATGCACAAAAAAGAACAAAAAAAACTCCAGAAGACTATTTTCTTGGGAATAGAACATTTGGTCCAATAGTTTTATTTTTTACTCTAGCAGCAACCAATTTTTCTGCATTTACTTTTTTAGGTTTTGCAGGAAAGGCATATACTAGTGGATTTGGCCAATATGGGATAATGGGTTTTGGAACAGCGTTTATGGCAATTATGTTTTATATAATTGGAAGAAAGGTTTGGAAACTTGGAAAAGAAAAAGGTTTTATTACTCCTCCTGAACTTATTGGTGATAGATTCAAAAGCACCAGTCTGAGATTACTTTTTATGTTTATCATGGTGATATTTACGATTCCATATCTGGCAACTCAAGCAATTGGTGCTGGAATGCTCATAGAATATATGACAGAAATTAGTTGGCAAGTTGGTGCAATAATTACAATGATTATAATAATGTTATATGTTTTGTTTGGTGGGATGAGAGGTTCAGGTTGGACCGATGTCTTACAAGGTTTTATAATGATTATTGCAATGACTTTGGCTGTTGTTTTTGTTGCAATATCTCTTGGTGGATTTGAAGCTGCAAATATTGCAGCATTTGAAGCAAAACCAGAATTATTCGCAAGACCTGGAGGAGGTGATTATTTTCTCCCTCAGATTTGGTTTTCATTTATGCTTCTATGGCTTTTTGCAGATCCAATGTTTCCTCAGATATTTTCAAGATTTTATACAGCAAAAAATGAAAAATCTTTAAAGATATCTATGATTTTTTATCCAATTGTTGTATCATTTTTATTCTTGTTTCCTGTTCTAATTGGTATATGGGCTCATGGAACAAGTGTTGAAATTGCAATTGGTTCTGAAGATATGGTTCTTCCTATAATGGTTGCAACATATGCTCCTTCTTTTATTTTTGCATTTGTAATGGTAGGTGCACTTGCAGCTTTAATGAGCACAGCTGATTCTCAACTGCTCTCACTTTCCACAATGATATCAAGGGATTTACCAATAAAAAAAAGACGTATTTCTGAAATATTATTTGGAAAGGCAATTATAATAATTCTTTCCCTTTTTGCAATATTTTTTGTAATTGGTGGATATGATACAAAGGTAGGGATAATGGGAACACTTGTTTCCACAACGTTTTCAGGTCTTGCAGTTTTATGTCCTACAACAATTGCTGCTCTGTATTGGAAAAAGGCAACAAAATATGGATGTATTGCAAGTATTATTTGTGGTGAAATCTCGATATTCTTATTTCAATTTAAAATATTTCCAACATTTGGATTCTTGTCAGCCATTTGGGGGATATTGATATCAATAATTGTTCTTATTATTATTAGTTATATAACTCATAGAAAAGAAAAAATTATTTAATAAAATAGATCTAATAACAAATAGTTTACTTCTATTATCATTAACTATTGTTAAGGAAATATTTAAATTAAATTATTTTATTATAATTTTTAAAAAATTATAGTTTTATGGAGGTATAAGATAAAAATGAAAAATTTTATAAAAGCAAATACAGTATTGTTGATATCTTTTATATTGGTTTTTTCAACATCTGCTGTTATTGCTGATAATAAAGAAGCAATTGAAATTTCATCAATAACAAAAAATATTATCTCAAACATTAATAAACCAAAAATATTGCAAACTAATGCTTTATTTGAGGATAGCTTCGAAGCATATGAAGATTTTTCAATAGATTTTCAACCATGGACTAATATTGATGTAGATGGAGAACTTACATGGGGTCATTCAGCATTTAATTTTACACATGAAAATGAAGCATATGCATTTCTAATTTTCAATCCGTTGGCATGTGATCCACCACAAGAAGATCCTGAATTATTAGCTCATACAGGTGATAAATATACAGTTTGTTGGGCTGTTCAAAATACGTTACAAAATGATGATTGGTTGATTACTCCTCAATTAGAACCAAATAATTTTGGTACTGTTTCTTTTTGGGCGAAATCTTATTCAGATCAATATAACATTGAAAGAATTGAAGTTGGAGTATCTACAACAGATACAGATCCTACAAGCTTTACAATAATATCATCTGCACCATATATTGAACCACCAACAGAATGGACAAAATATTCATATAATCTAGACTCCTATGATGACCAGAGCATATATATTGGAATTCACTGTGTGTCATATGACTCTTGGTTTTTAATGGTAGATGATTTTATGGTTTCTGAAGGTGATTCAGCTATCTGTTGCGATGGTAGTCTTTCTTGGGAAGATGTACCACCTGGAACTACAGTTTCAGATACATTTGAAATATGTAACTGTGGAGACAATGGCACAATATTAAATTGGCAGTTTGAATCAGCTCCAAATTGGCCAGGAGCAGTTTTTGAAATTGAACCAGATAGCGGTCAAGGTTTACAAGAAGGAGAATGTGTAACGATTACTGTAAATGTTACGGCACCTACAAATAAAACTGAGGAATTTATTGGAAAAATAAAAATCATTAATTCAGATGATACATCAAACTTCTGTGAAATTGATGTTTATCTTAAAACACCAAGATCAAAAATAACATACAATTCATTGATTCAAAGACTTATAGAGAAATTTCCAAAACTAAATCATATTATTGGTTATTTTATTGGCAAATGAATAACCATATCTTCTTTTTTATTTTTGTATGATTGCAAAATAATTATCGGGATATTTTCTTGAATGAATTTTTTTACCCTTAATACTAATTATTTTAAAACCTGCTTTTTTAATATCCTTTTCAAATTCTATTTTACTATAAAGATGATAAAACCTGGATATATTCAATCCATGTTGTCTCCAACAAATATCAATATCTCCAAATTCATTACGACCAAATTGAGCAATCATTCTTATTAAAAAATGTTGACGGTATTTATCCTGCCATCTTGACCAAACACTTACAATTGCCTTTCCACCAGGTTTTAAAATTCTATATATTTCTTTAAGAGAATTGATACGACGATATCTTACTGAAATATTATGTAATGTCGCAATATATAGTATTGCATTAATACAATTTGCTTTAAGAGGTATATTTACAGCATCTGAATGAACAAGTTCTACATTTTTTAATTTATTATCAAAAACCTTTTTCTTCACAATTTCTAAAAGTTCAATTGAAATATCCAATCCTATTACTTTCTTACAATGTTTTGCACATGGTAACAGATGTCTTCCATTACCACTACCCACATCTAAAACTAAACTTTTTTTTGGTAATGAAGTAATGAATTCAATACATTCATTCCAAGTTTTTCGTCTTGTTGAATCAAAACTCTTTGCTATAGCATCCCATGTATCTTCTGATATTTTAGAATATAAGTTTGTCATCTAAATTTTATACATAATTAATTAGTTTTTATGTTTATCAGTTTTCAAGAATATTTGTATTATTAAAAATAAAAAAGTTTATTTCTCTTAAGAGTTATAAAAAATAGAAATTTGTGGTTTGTATCAGAATCTTTTTATATGTAAAAATATACTACTATTATAATTAAAAATGAAAGCAAAAATAATTTCTTTAATATTTATTTCAATAATTATTCTCACAACACTTACTGGATGTACTTTTCTTGATAATAATTCTGTTAGTTCTGATATATCTAATAAACCAGATTCAGATAAGGACGGAGTACATGATGAAATAGATGATTTTCCAAATGATCCTGCTGCTAGTGTTGATTCAGATGATGATGGATATCCTGATCGATGGAATCCTGAAAAAACCAAAAAAGATAGTACATCTTCTCCGCCTCTGGAGTTAGATGATTTTCCAAATGATCCGGATGAGTGGAAGGATTCAGATGGAGATAGAGTTGGGGATAATAGCGATACTTTTCCAGAAAACCCATATGAGTGGAGTGATACAGATGAAGATGGTTATGGAGATAATTCAGATATAAACCCATATGTAGATTTATCCTTTGAAATAATTTTAGAAAAATTCATGGTAACATCAAGAGTTGATATCTTAAAATGGGCTCAAGTATACTTTGATATTATTATTGATGGAGAGAGCTTTAAAAAAATTGATAATAATGGAAAACGTTGGAATGTAATGCTCAAAAAAGTAAAGGAAATACAACATGAAACTATTTTCTATGATATTCCTGATGATACAAAAAAACCATATACGATTATTGAAATTGTAATGTATGATTATGATATTTTTGGAAGTAACGATATAATTGATATAAACAAAGAAAACAGTAAGACAACTCTTATTATTCAAATTGATAACAAAGAAAATATAATGGATGGAACTGGATTTATTGAAGGTTCAAAAGGAAAATTATGGTATGATATAATTTTATCAGAAGAAACAAAATCAAGTGATGAAAACATAAATCGAATATATAAATGGTTTTTTAGCAATAACCATTGGAAACTTTCAATGAGTATTCCATCTGATACTTATGAAAACTATGCAAATGCAAACATTGATAGATCTCCTCAAGATCAACCATTTCCAAATGAAGCAATGGCTGCATATGTTACTTCGAATGAAAAGGTAATTATCGATTTTGCAACTGAATTAAAGAATCTTGCAGATAATAAGAAATTCAATATTATTACAACAGCAAATTTTATTCTAAGATTTGTTCAAGTAAATGTTCAATATACTCTTGATAATGAAAGTCAGGGTTGTATTGAATATTGGAAGTTTCCAGTAGAGACCTTGGTTGACAAAAATGGAGATTGTGAAGATTCCGCAATTTTATATGCATCAATTATGGATGCATTAGGCTATGACGTAGTATTATTGTTTTATAAACTTGAAGATAAAAATTCTGGACATCTTGCTGTTGGAATTCATTTAGAGGGTGAACATGGAGTGTATGTTGAAGATGATGGTATAAAATATTTCTATTGCGAAACCACAACTTCACAATTCAATATTGGTCAATTACCTCCTGAAATAAAGGGTAAACCGAAAAGAATTATTCATATTTAGATTTTTATTTAGATGTTTTTTGAATTATTTTAAAGCAAAAATTATTAATCTAGTTAATTGATATAAATTTTGACAAATAATGTTTAGAGGGAGGAAAATATCATGAAAAACAAGATATTATTAAAAACTTTTATAATTGTATTGTTGGTTTTATTTGTTGGAGTTGCTTTTACCCCTATTATTCTTGGGGATTATAACAAAGATATAGCCAATGCCAATCTAACTTTTTACACTTTTAATAAAACGAAAACAAACAAATGTGAAGTTATTTTACCGACTGATACAGCTAAAAATATTTATAATTTATTTGAGGAATTAAAAAGCAAAATTGTAAATGATTTCAAAAGTGATGAGACTCAATTACTGAAAAAAAATTTCATTGAAATTTTAGATGTTAATGGTTTAATACCTAAAGTAATTTCAAAAGAATATGTATATTTACTTTTGAATCCAAAATGGCTTTCTTATGTTAATATACCTGGGACAAGTATTAAAAATAATATAATTCCAGGACCATTTTCCGATACTGGCTCTGTCTTTATATGTAGTATAGCTGGTGGTGGTAGAGGGCTTTTATTTATGCCAATAATGGCACCTAGACCTCGTTTTGTTACAATATGGACTTCACTTATTAATGCTCAATCTATGGCTGCAAATTTATTAACAGGATGGGGTTTTATTGCTTCTGGTCAACAAAATGGAATTGCACTAGGTTTTATAGGGATTGGTATCTCATTTGCAATACCTGGTGAACCTGCATCATTTGGTTTTGGGGGTTATGCACTAGCTGCATTTGTTGGAGCTGAAAACGTTCAGAATTATCCAATATTATAAGTAACATAATAATAATTATTTAAATTTTTATTTAGAAAGTCAAAATCAATAATTTATTTCCAATAACCTTTAATATATATTCTTTAATTATAGCTTTCACATGTCAGTATTAAAGGAATTATCAGCATACATATTAGGTCTTATTTTTATTATACTTGGTTTTCTTACATTTAGTTATATAGAATATGTCAATCAAAGACCGGCTATTAGTAGTAGTAACATACTTTATTATGTAATTGGAGCAGGATTTGTTTTCATTTTAATCGGTAGTATCTTTATGATACGTTTTTCAAAAAAGGATTTAAAAAAGAAATCTTCAAAATAAATCTTAAAATTTTTACTCAATAAATATTGCTGGTCTTAGAGGAATTGCAAACCGAATTTTATTAGCAGGATCATACACATCTTTGTCATCGCTATTAATAATTTCTATATCCGAATTAAATATATTTTTAATATAATCCTTTGAATTTTTTAAATAGTCATATTCACTAATATCTATTATATATCTTCTTTTATCATTTTCATTCAACTTTATAATTTCTCCTGGAAGTTTATTTACAAATTGGGAAATTTCTTTACCAAGTAATTTCATTTTTTTATCACTCATAACTTGTTTCATAATAATTCCAACATTTAGTTTGTTTTTACTAGATAGCTCAATTGCTTTTCTAAAAATATTTTGTTTCCAGGATGGTGAAGTGTATATTATTATTTTTTTAGGTGTTATTTTTGTAACTTTTAGAATTTCTGAAATATCTTCTATTACTTTTAAAAGAAGGTATTCTCCAACTTCTTCTTTTTCAAAAATTTCTTTATCGTTATATTCTGGATAAGAAATATTTGAAATAAAAATTTTATTTTTTTTATGCCATATTTCTTCAGATAAATGTGGTGTAATTGGTGTCATAAGTGTTATCCAATTTTCTACAAAATTATCAAGAAGTTTTTTATTTCCTCCACCTCTTTTTATATACCATTGAATGTTTTTTTGACATTCAAAGAAGATTTCATTAGTTGCAACTCTTAAATCATAATTTTTAAATGCATCTTTTGTCTTTTTTATGGTTCTTTGAAGTGAACTTTTTAACCAATTGTCTAAATTTTGATCTTTACATTCTTTGATTTCATTTATTTGTTCTATTAACTTATAGAGTCCTGCGAGTCTATTTTTATATTTAATAACTGCCTCTGAGTCCCATTCAATATCAACAAAAGGTGAACCGACATGAGCATAATAAAGTCGCATAGCATCAACACCATAGGTTGTTGCAGCTTCATTTATATGTTCAACTCCTCCTTTTGATTTACTGATTTTTTCCTTTCCTTTTTGTGTAACCCACCAATGCACAAAAATACCACAAGGTCTTTTTTCTTCAGGCATTATTGCTACATGATTCATTAAAAAAACTGGAAAATGAACTGTTTTGTGTTCTTTTCCTCCAAGATTTATATCTACTGGATACCAATAATCAAAATCATCCTTAATTTCTTGCCAAACAGGATTTTTACTATTTCCTTTATTTAAGAAAACATAATTAAAAAATTCATTTGTCATATCCTCTGCTTTAATTTTATTTTCATTTACATATTTTGATATTATGTAATATGCTGGATATAGTGTAGAATCTGAAATAGGTTCAAT
Organism: Thermoplasmatales archaeon SG8-52-3; assembly: GCA_001595915.1. Taxonomy (GTDB): domain Archaea; phylum Thermoplasmatota; class E2; order DHVEG-1; family DHVEG-1; genus SG8-52-3. The sequence continues at coordinate 32,748 of LSSG01000053.1, read as the reverse complement.
TATCCAACCCTTCTTAAATGGAAAATCTGTTCCAAGCCATGATCCTTTTCTAATGCATGCTCTGTCGTCAAACCAATCAAGAATTCCAGGAATTTCATCTTTATATTCTTGTGGAAAAATATTCATATTATCAGCATGAATTTTTGAGTCATTCGTTAGCTTTTCATCACTGTATTTTATAAACCATTGGTCTGGAATTTGTTTTATTAGAACTTTTCCCCCACACCTACAAATAACTTCTTCTGAAAATTCTCTCATTACAACTGCTTGATTGTTATCAATTAGTTCATTTTTTACAGCATCTTTTATATCTGATATCTTAATTCCTGCGTAAATTCCGCATTTCTCATTAAGATATCCTGTATGAAACTCTTTTTTGTATACTTCTTCTGTTGCAAGGTCTAGCTTCTCTGTTTCAGTTTGACTTTTTATATCAAATTTGTCACAAACTTCTTTTGCTGGATTTGTACCAAATCCTTTAACATCAATAATTGTAATTGGTTCGATATCTGCTTTTGATTCTACAAGGGCAATCCAATCATATGGTGCATGAGCAGGAACTGACATAACAATTCCTGTTGCTACATTTGGGTCAGCAAATGGTCCTGATAGTATTGGTATCTCTCGGTCTGTTATTGGAACGATACAAGTTTTTCCAATTAATTCCTTTCCAGATACTTTTTCATTAAGCGGTTTTACATCCTTTAATTGATGAGAGAGTTTTTCAAGTGCTTCTTTTGAAAGAATCCATATTTCACCATCAATTTCTGCTTTAACATGATTTACATTCGGATTTATCCACATATTTGTGACACCAAAAATAGTTTCAGGTCTTAGAGTAGCAGCTGGAAGAATTGTTCCATCATTCATTTTAAACTTAATAGTTGTGAATTCTAAAATCTCAGCTGATCCGCCTTTTAGGATATCTGTTTCTGATTTATCTACTGCAACAGGTCCACAATTTGGACAAAAAGGTGCAAAATGAGGTTTTTGAACAAGTAGGTTTTTTTCTTTAAGTTGATAAAACTGCCATTGTATAAATTTTTTATAACCGTCTGATATGGTGCTCATAATTCTTGAGTAATCAATAAAAAAACCAAATTTTTTCCAATAATCCTCAACATAAACATTTCCAAAATATTTAACAACTTGAGAAGGATCAGTAAGCTTCTTAATCAGTTCATCAGATATTCCATAGTTTTTAAGATCTTTTAATGTAGTTGGATCTTTTCTTTCTACTTTTTTTGCAAAACCAATTGAAGGAATTCCAGATGCGTGAAAACCTGCTGGAAATAATACATCAAAACCAGACATACGTTTATATCTAGCAATAATGTCGCAATAAGTAAATCCCCTCATATGACCTACATGAAGATATCCTGAAACACCAGGATAAGCAAAATGTATGAAAAACTTTTTTTTATTCTCTTTCTTTGATTCATAGATTTTTTCTGAGAACCATTGTTTCTGCCATTTTTGTTCAATTTTTATATAATCATAGTTGTAAGATTGCATGATATTTTTCCTTTGGGAAATTATGAATGCTTTATTTAATGGTTTTCTACTATAAATAAAAATAAAAAAAACATAACTAAGTTTCTTTATTTGTTTCAGGTTCTTCAGATTCTTCTTTTTCTCTTTTAGGAATTATTCTTTTAATTTTACTAATTACATTTATTATTTTTGATAATTTTGATTCCCCATCTGAAGGTTTAGATTCCTTTCCTTCTTTTTTTCTCAATCTAAAATTTAGTTTTAATTTTTTCCTTGATTGGGGTTTTTTAATATCAATGTTTTCAAGAACTCCTTCTTTATTTATTCTTAATCTGAAAGTTGTTGGTTTTAATGGTTCTTCTATTTTTTTTGTAACAAATTTTTTTCTTTTTTTAATAAAATTAAATTTAAATTTTTTACTTGGTTTTGAAATTTCAGGTTTTTTTTCTTCTATTTCTTTAAAAATAACTAAGTCAGGTTCAATTTCTTCAAATAAAACATATTCATTTTCAGGAATATTACATTCAATTGTCGTTTCTTCAATTTCTCCATATTTTTTTTCAAATTCTTTTATTTCATCTAGAAGTTCGAGTATTTCTTCATGGGTTTTTGTAATTGAAGTATTAGTAATTTTGTTTAAATCAGCATCATCCATTTTTTAATCACTCTTGATAAATCCCTATCCTCACAAAATGTTTTATCACTTATTACATATAAAGAGATTATGTTTATTTAAATTTATTTTTAGAATATTAAAATAATGGTTTCTCCATTTTATCTTTTAATGGAAAATTTAATTATACAGATTTGTACATAATAAATATAAAATAGTCTAAAATTTTAATATTGTTCAAACTTATGAAACATAATTTGCTATATAATTTTTTCAATTGATTTCATTATGATGAAAATGAAAAGAAAAATAATGGGACTTTTGATATGTATATTGTTTTTAACAACAATTTCATCAGCAATGAATACATTTCAAATTGAAGACGAAAAAAGTATTGAAGAAAGCAGTGGAAATAGATTATTTGTTTTTTGGGGAATTTAACAAATATATTTTGGTGGAGGATACAGTGATTTTCAGGTTATAAATTTTGTTTTTATAAAAGATGAAAAGAATATTTATAAACTCAATAATGAAGAAATTATTAGATTTCATACTCCTATTGTGGCAGTTCTATTTAATAAAATAGTTATTGGATTTTTTTCAGATTGGGAAGTTCTAGAGTAATCTTATTTCTTTTTATTTTTAATTTTTATTAATAATTTCTCTAATAGGTATATAAGCCAATAATATTGCTATATATATCCAAACAACTAAACCTGGTAACCAAGGAGCACTTTCATAAAAGGCAAGATTTATTCCCATTACAACAAGTATTGCTATAATTACACCAGTCAGAGCTTCTCCAGCAACAAGACCCGCTGTAAAAAGTAGACCTGTTCTAATTGCTTTTTCTTTTGGTTTTATATCTGTATTTTTAATAGCTAGTTCCCAATCACTTACTTCTTCTTCCTGTGCTGTACCAAATTTCTTTTTAAATTGTCTGTCGGTTAAATATCTAATCACTCCGCCAGTAAATATTGGAATTGATAATGTGAATGGTAAATAAATTCCTATTGCAACAGGTAAAACAGGAAGATCAATTAGAATCAAAACACAAGCAAGTATCATTCCAGCTAAAACAAAAGGCCAAAGCATCTCTCCACCAAGTACACCTTTAACAACTCCAGCCATTAAGCCTGCTTGAGGTGCTACTAGTTTAGTACTACCTATTCTGAATGCTTTATGTAATAATCCGATAACAATACCAACCACTCCAGAAATTGCTAGTACACCAAATGTCATTGAAATTTGTAAATTTCTAGGTGTCGCACCTAGCATTTGCCCACAAGCCATAGATTGTAGAAGGTCTCCAGAAATAGATCCTCCAACCGCAATAACTGCTGAAATAAATATAACAATTGCCATACCTCCCGCCCCAGTTACACCAAAACCAAGCATAATTAAACTAACAATTAATAAAACTGCAACTGTAACTCCAGATATTGGCATGTTTGAAGAACCAACCAGTCCAGTAAGATAACCTGCAAGGGCACTTGCAATAAATGCAAAAAATATTGTTATTATTGCCATTATCAAGGAGATTCCAAACATATCTGATAACCATAGATATAATAGAAAAACAGGTATTGTCATAAGAACAATAAAAATAAAAATTAATTTGAAACTTGCATCTTTATCTGTTCTTTTTTTGCTTTTAACTTGTCCTCCTTTAATACCAATAATTGCTTCTTTAATGCTACCTGCTAAATTCATTCTTATTGCCCAAATAGCCCACAAACCTCCTATTAGCATTGTACCGACTCCAATGAATCTTACTTGGTTTGCCCATATTGTATAAAATCCACCTAGTTCAACACCTAATTCTGCAAACTCAGGAGCAGGTAATGGAAGCCCATTTGCTAAGGCAACAATTGGTGCAATAATTACCCAACCTAATAGCCCTCCTACAAGAACGTATGATGCAATTCTTGTTCCTATTATCCATCCAACACCAAGAAGAGCAGGGGATATAGTAACTCCACCATATAACCAACCTTGATTTATATTTCCACCAATTTTATACTTCCCAATACTTGAAATATGTTCAATTGTACCCCTAAAAATATTTAATGATAATTCACAAAATTTAAAAAGACCAGCTACTAAAGCACCAACACCTAACCAAATTCCAGTAACACCACTTGCTTTTTTTTCATCAGTTGTTTCACCACCAACTGTAGTTGTCAAAACAGCTGCTACTGCCACTCCCTCTGGAAATGGAAGATCTGTTTTAACAACAAGAGCCCTTCTTAAAGGAACCATCCATAAAACGCCTAATAAACCACCTAACAAAGCAATTAAGGTGGTTTCTAAATAGTTGATTTCTGTCCAAACACCAAGTAATATTAATGCTGGTATTGTAAAAATTATTCCTGCAGCAATACATTCACCAGCAGAGGCTCCCATTGTAGCTAAATTTACTTCAAGAATTGTTCCTTTAAAAGGTCTTAAAAGTGCCAGGGCCATTACTGCACCGGGGATAATTGCTGAAACCGTCATTCCTGCATATAATCCAAGGTATGCATTTGCAGCGCCGAGTATTATTGCTAGAAAAATTCCAATAATTATAGCCTTAAAAGTTAGCTCAGGAATAATTTTTTCAGATGGAATAAAAGATTTGAAATCCTCTCGATTAGTCATTTACAAATAGTATATAAACTACATTATTATATTAAATTTCCTAATAAAATAAAATTGTAAATAATTATTATTTATAAATTTAATACTAATTAAAGAAAAATTAACTCAATTTTTAAAAATTGAGTACTATGTTTAAGCAGAACTATTGTTTATAAGATTTAGTAGAGTAAATATTATTCCAATTATACCTACTATTCCTAGTAATAATAAATTACGAATTATTAGTAATAATCTAAGAATACATGCTGGCTCATGTGAGCTAACCTTATAAATTGGATTTTGATCAATTTGTTTTTGGATGGTTTCTTTTAATAAGATTCTATCTTTAATTGAGTTTGATTCGGCAGCAGATGTGGATGGTAATAACATAAGAACACATGCAACTATAATACAACCAAATAAGATTTTCTTTTTCATTTTTATATTTCACCTCCCCCGTCTGTTCATCATAAGTCTATTACTCTGATGATTAGGCACCGAACGGCGTACCATTATTAATTCTAAATAGAATATTACCTATATTTAAATTTTGGATAAATAAAAGCATTTTAATGTTAATAAACCTAAAAATACAAAAAAAGTATTAATAATGGTTATTTAATTTAAATCATGAAAAATAGGTTGAGGGGTGGGAAAAATGAATAGTAATCAAAACCTTAACGAAATAACAGAAAATGTTAATGAAAAATTAAAAAAAACTGAACAAGAATTAATTGAGTTGAAAGGTACATTCGAAAAAAAAGTAATTGAAAGAACAGTTGAAGTAAATAAATTATTAAAAGATAAGATAAGATTTATTGATAATCTCAGTCATGATCTTGGAACCCCTTTAACACCAATTTTAACCCTTTTACCAATTATAAAAAATGAAATTGATGATTCATCAATAAAAGAAATGGTAGATACATGCCTTAGAAATGCAGAATATATTAAAAGAGTCGTAAATAATGCAAGAGAATTAGCAGAGATTGGCTCTATTGATTTGCTATTGAAAAAGGAAAATCTTCTTGAAATAGTTAATGAGATGAATACCAAATATAATGATATTTTTAAAAGCTGTAATATTGAAATTGAAAACAATATAAATCCTGAAGTTTTTGTTAAAACAGAGAAAAATAGGCTAATGCAAATATTTGATCATATTGCATCAAATGCAATAAATAGCATGTTAGAAAATGGTGGAAAAATAACCTTTGCAACAAGACCTGTAATTAAAAATGGAGATCAATTTATTCAGGTTTCAATTACTGATACAGGAACAGGTCTTACTAGAGATCAAATAGACCGTATTTTTAATGAGTTTTATAAAACAGATGATTCAAGACACAAACTTGATTCTACAGGTCTTGGTCTAACAATTTGTAAAACAATTATAGAGAAACATGGTGGAAAGATATGGGCAGATAGTCATGGAAAAGGAACTGGTACAACCATTTACTTTACAATACCTTCAGACAAGGTTGTTTATACCAGAAGTTTTTTTTAAAATAAAAGAAACGAAAGGTTTTATATAATAGATTTTTATTTCTGGCTTCGGGGAGAGGTTAATTATGCTTGAACAGCAAGAGAAATATACAAATAAAAATCGTTTTGGAAAGCTGGAGTTAGTGGATAAGGAAATCTTCTATATTTCATTTAATACAAGAGATACTTAGATTATAATAATTTTATTTAGTTTAATAGATTTTAAATATTTAAAAAATTTATATGGTAATTTTATTAGAATGATATTATCCCTGAAAACAAATTTTGAATTAAACCAATAATATCAAAATAGTCTATTCCTATCAGTATAATAAAGAAAACAACTATTATTAAAAGTATTTTTATTGCAAATTTTATAAGTTTCCAAACAATAACTAATGCAATTATTCCAATTAAAAAAAATACCCATAATGGTAATGTAATCCCATACATTTCAAGTCCAGTTAACACAATTCATAATTAACTTTCAGTAATATAACTATTTTGAATTTTTAAAAAAATAGTTTCAACTATCTTTTAAATACAATAAAAAACCCCTTTTATTATATCTATCTTGTGTATATACAAAATGAATATATTAAACCTGATTCAATTGAAAGTAGAGAATATCAGGTTAATATTGCTAAATCCGCAGAAAAAAGTAATACTCTTGTAGTTTTACCAACTGGTTTAGGTAAAACTATTGTTGCTTTAATAATAATTGCAAAAGAGTTGAAAAAAGAAAATAACAAGATTCTTTTTTTAGCTCCTACAAAACCTTTAGTGATTCAGCATTCACAATTTTTAAAACAATATCTTGATATAAATGAGGAATCAATTATTATTTTTACAGGTGAGATACAACCAGAAAAACGTAAAAAAATGTGGGATGATAGCAAGATTATTGTATCTACTCCACAGGTAATTGAAAATGATCTTTTATCAAAAAGAATTGATCTAAAAAATGTTTCATTTATAATTTTTGATGAATGTCATCATGCTGTTGGTGAATATTCGTATGTTTTTGTTTCAGAAATGTATAAAAAACAAAGGGATAATGGTTTAATTTTAGCAATGACTGCGTCTCCTGGTAATGATATAAATAAAATATTTGAAGTAACTAAAAATTTAAATATCACAAACATTGAGATTAGAACAAAATATGATTCTGATGTTAAACCATACGTCCATGATATAAAGATTATTTGGAAAGAAATACCTTTACCTGGTGAGTTTGCACATACAATACAACTTCTTAGAAAAGCATTATCTGAGAGATTAAATTTTCTTAAGAATTTAGATTTTATAGATAGCTCTTCAGTTTCTCTTGTAAATAAAACTAAACTTTTAGATGCTCAGAAAAGAATACAAATGGAGATTAAATCAAGAATAAAACCCCCCAAAATTTTATTTAAAGCAGCTTCAACTCAAAGTGAAGCAATGAAAATTCATTATGGTCTTGAATTGTTACAAACTCAAGGAGTTAAATCTTTTAGCAATTATTTTGAAAGAATGGGGAAAGAAGCTATATCAAAAACAAGTAGCAAGGCTTCGAGAGCTATTATGTCAGATAATAATGTAATGGAAGCCATTGCTTATGTAAAATCCTTAAAAATTGAACATCCGAAAGTACAAAAAATCGCTGATATTATCCAACATCAACTAAAAATTAAACCCGAATCTAAAATAATTGTTTTTACACATTATCGTGACACATCAAAACATATTTGTAGTATCTTAAATGAGTTAAAAGTAGCAAAACCTGCTAGATTTATTGGTCAAACTATAAAAGATGGAGATAAGGGTCTAACTCAAAAAGAACAAGCTATAATTATCAAGAAATTTAAGGAAGAAGAATATAATGTTTTAATTGCAACATCTGTTGCTGAAGAAGGTCTTGACATTCCATCTACTGACCTTGTTGTTTTTTATGAACCAATTCCTTCAGAAATTAGAGCAATTCAAAGAAGAGGACGAACTGCTAGAAAAATGGCAGGTAAAGTTATTATTTTAATTACAAAAGGCACTCCTGATGAAGCTTATTATTGGGCATCAAAAAGGAAAGAAAAACGCATGGTTTCTGAACTAGAATTGATTCGCTCTAAACTACATAAAAAATTAGAAACTCCTGAAACTTTTTTTAAAAAAGATACAGAACCTCAACATGATCAGAGAACTTTAATAGATTATGAAAATATGGAAAATAAAGTTAAGATCATTGTTGACCATAGAGAATATCGATCAAATGTTGTTAGAAATCTTACAATTAAGGGAACATCTATAGAATCACAACAGCTAGATGTTGGAGATTATATTTTATCCTCAAGAATTGGAGTTGAGCGTAAAAAAGTAGAGGATTTTTTAGAGTCTCTTATTGATGGAAAACTTTTCAAACAAATAGCTCATTTAAGAGATGCATATTCCAGACCAATTATGATATTAGAAGGTGAAAATCTTTTTACACAGCGAAATATAAACCATAATGCAATATTTGGAAGTTTAGCATCGATTTCTGTTGATTATGGAGTATCTATACTTTCTACTAAAAATGCTCTTGAAACAGCAGATTTATTAAATGTTATAGCAAAAAGAGAACAAAGAGAAGATAAAAAGGTTGTTGCTGTTAGAGGAGAAAAATCCCAAATGTCCCTAAAAGAAAGACAACAATTTATAATTGAAGGTCTACCAAATGTTTCGGCAATAATTGCTAAAAGATTGCTTACCCATTTTGGTAGTATAAAGGATATCACAAATGCCACTAAGGAAGAGTTGAAAGAAGTAAAAGGTGTTGGAGATAATATTGCTTCAGATATAATAAAACTTTTAAATTCAAATTATCTTAAAGATTAATTCATACCAAATATTTTTATTTTAATCCTGTATACACGTTTAGATATTGCAAATGGTGATAACTATGTCCTCAGATAAAATTGCACAGGTTTGCGATGGATTAAATATGCTTCATGAAGATAATTCAATTCCAAGAAATATAAGGAGAGGAGCAGAAGAAATTAAAAATAATTTATTAAATGAATCAGATCCTTTGGATGTTAGAGTCGCTTCTGCTACATCTAGATTAGATGAACTAGCAAATGATCCTAATATTCCACTTCATGGAAGAACTCTTATTTGGAATATTATGAGTCGATTGGAAGAAATAATCTAGTATTTTATTCATTCATAAAAAATAGATATATATAAAATATATGCATTAGTTAGGTCGGAGGAGGTTAAATATTTATGATTAGAATTGGTCAAGCTGGTATCCCTTTATCGTGTAAAGGTCGTACAAATAAGGATGGATTGGTTTATACAAAACAGATTCTAGACTTAAATGCAATGGAGGTTCAATTTGTTAGAGGTCTCTATATAATGGAAGATGAAGAAGCTGAGTTTATGGCAGAGTATTCTAAAGAAAATGACATAGAATTACATGTTCATGCACCTTATTATATTAATTTGGGAGGCTCAGGTGAAGAATTGAATCTAAGTATTGAAAAGGTTCTTTCTTCAGCTAGACTTGCTCAAAAAATGGGTGCAAAAACTGTTGTTACGCATCCTGGGTATTATGGTGAAGATAGTGAAAAGAAAACAATGAAAAAAATAATTAAAAATTTAAAGAAAATTCAAAACCAATTCAAAAAAGAAAAAATCAAAGTAAAACTTGGTATTGAAACAATGGGTAAGAAGAAAGTTTTTGGGAGTCTTGAAGAAATAATTGAAATTTCAAATAATGTAAAAGGAGTAATTCCTGTTATTGGTCTTGGTCACATTCATGCAAGAACAAATGGCGGTCTTAAAAAAAGAGAAAATTTTGAGGAGGTTTTTCAATTAGTTAAAAATCTAAGACTAAAACATTATCTTTTGCATGTTACTGGCGTTTTATATGAAGATGGAAATGAGTATTATCATATTCCAATAAAGAAAGGAGACATGCCATTAATGCCTCTTATTGATGTAATTTTGGATAATAACTATGATGTCACTTTTATTTCTGAATCTCCTCTTTTAGAGCACGATGCAGTTTATATAAGACTTCAAGTGGAGAAAGCAATTATGAAAAGAACAGGTAAAGAGGAGGCAGATTATAGAGATCTTTCGGAGATTTTATGATTGAAAATCAAATATTTACTAAATCGATAAGATATATTCAGCGAAAGATAAAAGATATTTTAGATAAGGTATCACAAGAAAATATCGATAAGGTAAAAGACTTGTTTTTTAATTCAAAACGTATTTTTGTTTATGGAGCTGGACGATCTGGTCTTGTTGCTAAAGCTTTTGCTATAAGACTTGTTCATCTTGGATTTCAAACCTTTGTCATTGGAGAAACTATTACTGCACCTGTTCAAAAAGGTGATCTTGCTGTAATTATTTCAGGTTCTGGTGAAACTATTCCGGCTGTTATGACTGCAGAAATAGCTCATAATTTAGAAGCTTATGTTATTTCAATTACTGCTAAAAAGAATTCAGAGATTGCAAAGTTTGCAGATATCACTTTTTATATTTCTTCGGGTTGTGATGAAGAGGAAAGAAAAAGATATGCACCACTTGGAACACTTTTTGAAGCAAGTGTTTGGATCTTGCTTGATGGACTTATTGCATATTTACTGGATAGTAAAAAAGAAACTGAAGAAGTAATGCGAAGTAGACATGCTACTTTAGAACAATAAATATTTAAGAATAATTTTTTTTCATAATAATTAAAATTATACTACAAGTTATTCCAAACGCATTTGCAATTATTACTGCAACTGCTTTTAAAAAAATTCCATATATCAACCATAATGACATCCCAATAGCTAATACACCAGGCATATAATATGAGACATCCATAAGTTTTTTTGTTTTATATCCCCGATATAACTGAGGTAAATAACCAATTGATGTAATTGCTCCTGCAATTAAGCCTAAAATTTCTAATGATAAATCCATATTGCATAATCTTTATTATGAGTATAATATTAAGTCTTTCCAAATAAAGTATTATAAATTAGCAATCAATTAATACACTATAATTTAAGAAAGTTTTTTTAGAAGGATAATTATGCTTATAAAAATCTGGGCCCGTGGGGTAGCTTGGCATCCTTCTACCTTGGGGTGGTAGTAACCCGAGTTCAAATCTCGGCGGGCCCATAATCTGCTTTTATCTTTAGAACTATTGCATATTACTTCAATAAATGAATTAATTAATAAATAAATAATTTATTGAGTCTATAACAAACTAATTATTTTATTACGGAAATTATGAGTCAATTAGACTATAAATTTAATATATACTTGAAAAAATATATGCATCTCTTTATATTATTAGGTAGGATTTTTCAATATAATATTACAAAGAAAGTGTATCAATTTCCATCAGTTTTTCAAATTCAAACAATTGATGCATGTAATGGAAAATGTATTATGTGTCCTAGGAGCTATCAGAAATACTCAAAAACAAAAAAAATGTCTGATAAGTTATACAACAAGATTTTAAAGGAAATTGCTGATGAAAATAGTAATTTTATTTGGTTATGGTTATATCTTCAAAATGAACCTCTTCTTGATAAAGATATTTTTAAAAAATTAGAACTTGCAAAAAAATTAACAAATAATAATTTATCAACAGCACTTGTCACAAATGGAACTCTTTTTAACAAGAACAAAATCAAAGAACTTGAAAATTCAAAAGTTGATGAGATTCATTTTAGTATTGATGCATATACAAGAGAAACTTTTGAAGAAATTAGAAAACAACTAAATTTTAAGAAACTTTTAGAAAATATTGAATGTGTATTAAACTCTAATTATTCTGGAAGGATATCTGTTGGTTATGTAATTCAAAATAAAAATTTAAAAGAAATTTATGATTTTGAAAATTATTGGAAAAATAGAGGCATTCCAATTGATTTCACAAGAATTAATAGTAGAAGTGGAGATTTAGCAAATTTTAATGAGTTAGCAATGAATAATTATTATCCAAATTTTGTCCAAAATCTATTATATAATTTTGGAAAAGATTTAGTTCATAGATGTCATCATCTTTTCTCAATTTTTAATATTTTAGCAAATGGTGATGTAATATTATGCTGTAATGATTATTCTAAAAGAATAATTCTTGGAAATGTAAAAGATTCTTCAATAAAAGAAATCTGGAGAAGTGAAAAATATCAAAATATAAGAAAATTAATTCACTCTAAAAGGTTTGATAAAATACCAGTATGTGCTGAGTGCACTATTGTAAAACCAAGAAAAATATTTTTATAAATTTTTTTCAAATCTTAGAAAAACTGCTAGAATTATAAACTACAAACATCTTTTTACCATTAATTTTTATAGAATTTTTTGACAGGTTTTTTAACTTAAAATTCTTATTATATAAGATTCAGCAGTCTTTCAAGCATTATAAAACGTTCAAGCAATCGTATGAAATAAAGTTGATATACACCTCTATTTTTTGGTGTACTAAGTGACACATCAATGCTGCAAGTATCATTTAAATCTTCACTATTAACTAGGATTACTTTACCTGTATACGCCTTTTCTTTTTCGTTTGGAGCAATTAACTCTACAGTAATATTTATTTTTTCATTAGCCATTAAATCAATTCCACTATCTGGAGTAAATGACCAATTACCCCATTCTGGCCGTTCAATTATCTCCCAAGACAATAATGAATTAGGGTCACCAATATTTTCGACTTGAAAATAACCTATAATTTTTGAATTGGGTTTCACATTTACCCAATTTAGGTTACCAGAACAAACTAGATTAGGTTTGTCTGGTGGATTATAGATTCTTAAGAAAAAGAGCCCTATCCCAGATGTACCTGTAGAAAAACCTGTATAATATGAACCAAAAGTTGCCCAACGATAATCTCCAGCAGAAGTATCGGCAACACTCTTTAACCATTCTGCTGCACCTTTAGCATAGTCATAATAAAAACCTTCATTTGTAAGATCAGACATCCTTAGAAAAAAATCACCAATTCCAGCTGCTCCATGACAAATGGTTGTATCATAATTTGGGGATCCTTGATAATGTGGCCATTTGTATCCTCCTTCGCTTGGAATGGCAAGACTAATAAGCCATGTGCTACCCATTTCTGCATAAGTTAGATAAATATTTTCAGAGGTAATTTGATAGAGTTTCATAAATAACAAACATGTTCCAGCAGGACCATGACACCATCCTGTAGCATAACTTGGAGTATCACCTTCTTTAGACCACCATTTACAACCACCTGATTCGGTAACTGCAATATCAATTAGCCACTGGGCAGCACCTTTTGCATATTCGAGAAATTGTGAGTTATTTGTATGTTCAAATAATTTAGCAAGAAAATATCCAATTCCAGCAGCACCATGTGAAAAACCTGTATAAATATATGGACAATTGTTTGATACCTCCCATTTATAACCACTACCTGAAGGTTTTGCTTGATTAATTAACCAGTTTCCTGCATATCGTGAGTAATTTAGATATTCTATGTTATTTGTCAAATCATACATTTGCAATAAAAATAAGCCGATACCAGCTGCTCCATATATAATATCAGTACAATAGTCGGTAGCATATTGAGAGCTTGGCCATTTACATTCATTTTGATTTTCAAATACTGCAACACTCAATAACCAATTAGCAGCTCCTGAAGCATATTCTAGATAAAATGTGTCTGATAGGGTTTTATATAGATTGAGAAATGATTCACCGGTTCCAGCAGCTCCTACATATAATCCAGTATAATACAAAGGTAAATCTTCCTTCTCAGGCCATTTATAACCACCTGCTTCAGAAATAGCTTTTTCAATCAACCATTCTGTCCCTCCAACCGTATATTGAAAATATTCATCCTTACCTGTTATTTTATATAGTTCTGAAAATAATGTAACAATACCTGGTGAACCATAATATAGATCAGTATAGTAATAAGAACTACCAACTGAATCAGGCCATTTATACCCGTCTCCTATTTCAATAGATTCATTTATTAGCCAGTCTGCTGCACCTTTAGAATAATTCAAAAAACCATTGGCTATTATATTATTAACCTCAGTTTTATCATTGGAGTTTACATTGATCATCATATCCTTATCAATATAACTAACAGTTATAGGGGAAATAATTGTAAGAATGAAAAAAACAGATAATCCTTTAGAATAAATGTTTATTTTCAGATGAAAGCCTCCCTAAAATAAATAATATAAAGGATATTTAAATCTTACAATAGCAACTGATATATAAAAAATCCTAAATAATCTGAAAATAAGTTTAAAGATATCTTTTCTAAATTTAAGTTCCCTTTGCCAATTTCATAAGATTTTCTACTTCTTTTTCCATCTTTTTAAATAATTGATGATTTTTTTTATTCTGGTTATAAAATGTTAATAGATATTTTATCATCATATCAAAATCATATCCTTCAAACTCATTTTCTTTTATAGTTTTTAATTTATTATAAGTTAAATTCGAAACTTCTATTTTCATTTTATCCTCACTTGTAATTAATTAAAAAATATTTTAATTGTTTATAGATTTTTTTATTAAAAATTAGTAACTCATGTAACTTAATTTGTTCAATCATTCATATTATAAGACTGAAAAATAAAGTTGGTATTGCTAAAAAGAGAACACATTTTTTTTAGAATAAATCTACACATTTAGATATTTTAAGATTTTATTAATTAAATTACAAAATCAGTTCCATTTTATACTGTCTTTTATCATCTGTTTCTCCAATAACTTTAAAACCAACTTTATCATAGATTTTTTTTGCAAATATATTTTTTTTATATGTTTTTAAAATTACTTTTTTATATCCAAGTTCCTTTGCCTTTTTAATGGTTAACTTTGTGATTTTTTCACCATAACCTTTATTCTCATATCCATTTTTAATACAGCAACCAAAACTTGGAATTTTATATCCAAAGAATCTTAAAAAAGAGTATCCAATAATAACATTATTAATTACCATAACAAAATAAAAATCATCAGAATTATAATTTTTTAAAAGGGTTTTTTTATCAAATTTATAGGGATGAAAGAATTCTTTATTAGTTATACTGAGATTTATCAATAGATCAAGAACTTCATTTATGTCTTTCTTATTAAAAGGTCTAAAAATTAACAAATTATTATTCATTTAAAAACCTTATAATTAAAATAATCATCTTTTAACTCAATAAATTGAAATGCCTTAATCATTTCTTTAATACCATAATCTAAATCAAATTTTATATTAAAACCCAATGATTTTATCTTTTTGAAACTTACCTTATAATTTCTTTTATCTGGGTCTTTTCCAAATTCAGCAAATTTTAAATGAAAATCAACATAATTTTTAATTTTTAAGGCTACATCTTCCTTTGTTAGACATAATTTTTCAGATCCTACATTGTATATTTCTCCATTCATTTTTTCAAAGTTTTCAATAGCAAAAATAATACTTCTAGAAATATCTTTGACGTGAATAAAAGATCTCCAATAATTTTTTTCATACACAATTAATTCCCTTTCGCGCATTGCTTTTATTAAGAAATTATTAACAAGAAGATCAAGTCTAAGTCTTGGTGATAATCCAAAACCTGTTGAAAAACGGTATATAACATAATCTGAATATTGTTTTACAATCTCTTCACCATTAGTTTTAGTTTCACCATATTCGGTTAATGGTTTTAATTGAGTTTCTTCAGTACATATTTTTTCAACTTTACCATAACTACTGCCAGTAGATGGATAAAAAAATGGGACTTTACAATAACTTAATAGATTTTTTGTTCCAATAAAATTAACCTTATGTGCAAGATCGGGTCTAGCTCTGCATGCTGGATAGCCAACAATAGCTGCTAAATGTATTACAAAATCGATATCATCAAGTGATTTTTTAATGTCAACAATGTTTGTTATATCTCCCTTGGTAAAATCAAAATTATTATTACTAAAATGAGGAAGAATACCATCGATACCATACGTTAAATTATCAAATACTCTAACATAATATTTCTTTTTTAATAATTCAGGTACTAATATATTACCAATATATCCAGCACCTCCAGTAACTAATATATTAATTTATATCACCTATCAAAATTGTTAATTTTCTTAATAATATAATCTTGTTCGTCTATTGTTAGTTTATGATGAATAGGTAATGATATTACTTTTTTTGAAAATTTTTTTGCTGAAATATAATCTTGTTTACTATATTTTTTAAATATAGTTTGTTCATTTATCGGTAAAGGATAAGTTATTCGTGTTTCTATTCCATTTTTATTTAGGCATTTGTTTAATTTATTTCTATTTTTAACTAAAATTAAAAAGAAAAAATGACAATTTTTAGTGTTTTGTAATTCTTCAGGATAATCTACATTTTTTAGATTTTGTTTATAATATTTTGCTTTATTTATTCGTTCTTCTAGAGTAGTTTCAAACCTATCCATCTGAGAATTCCCAATTGAAGCTGCTAAATCAGTCATTCTATAATTGTTACCAAGATAGCTGTGTATATATTTTGATGTTTCACCTTGATTTCTTAAAATATTTGCTTTATCATTTATTTTTTTATCGTTAGTAAAAATCATTCCTCCTTCAACTGTAGTTATTATTTTTGCTGCATGAAAACTGGTTGTATTTATTAGACCATGTGTGCAACATTTTTTATTTTGATATTCTGAACCAAAAGATTGTGCACCATCAACAATTAAAGGTAAAGAATTTTCATCAGATATTTTTAATAAATTTTTATAATTTGTTGGATTTCCACCTAGATCAATATTAATTATTGCCTTTGTTTTTTTTGTTATTTTTTCTTCAATTAGGGTGGTATCTATATTCAAAGTATTATCAATATCAACAAATACAGGTATACAATTGTTATATAAAACAACATTTCCAGTCGCAATATAGGTTAAGGCAGGGATTATGATCTCATCTTTTGTATTGAGATCTAAACACTTTAAAGCAAGATCTAAAGCAGATGTACCATTATTAACTGAAATTGAATATTTTATTTTTAGATAAGAAGCAACTTTTTCTTCAAATTTTTTTACTTCTTTACCCATTGAAAGCCATCCAGAATCTAGCACTCTATTTATTGATTCTATTTCTTTATCTTGAATATTTGGAATTGACCATGGAATCTTCATATTATTTTTCCCAAAATTTTATTTTGTTATGAATTTTTTTTAAATTTATGATAATTAATTATGTATAAAGATTTTTGTTGTTTTTTAAAAGAAATGATACTAATTTGTTATATAACAATTTTTTAAACAGCAAATTTAAAAAGATTTATAACTTATAAAATACGATAAAAAATGACCTTTTTAATAAATAAAAAACCTTTTTTTTGCAATTATTGGGTCACTTATAGATGTAATTCAAAATGTGAATTTTGTAATTTTTGGAGAAATAATTCATACAAGAATATTTTTGATGCAAAATTTACAGATGTAAAAAAAAATTTAGTTGATTTAAAAAAAATAGGAGTAAAGTTTATTGATTTTACTGGTGGTGAACCATTATTAAACAAAGATTTACCACAAATTCTTGCCTCTGCAAAACAACTAGGCTTTTTTGTAAAACTTTCAACAAATGGTTATTTTTATAAGGATAGATTTAAAGAAATAAAAAACCTTCCTAGTAGAACATATTTTTCATTTGATACAACCTCTAAAGAAGAATATAAAAAAATTAGAGGTATCGATGGATATGATAAACTTATAGAAGGCATTAATATTGCAATAAATAATAAACAAGAAATATGTTTATTATATACTGTAACAGATAAAAACATAAAAAATTTACAAGAAATTGTAAATTTTGCTGATTCTAATAAAATAACAACCTATATTCACCCTTGTTTTTCATATTTTGGCAATAAATCGTTAAATAAAGACAATATAAAAAAAATTAAGAAAAATTTTTGGAATCCATACATAAGAATGAGTCTACCTCAACTTGATTTTCATAAAAGAGGTGGAAATAATCCATCAAAATCTAAATGTCAAGCAGGATTATCTACAATAGATATTGGACCAGATGATACTTTAATTATTCCATGTACTCATAATTATAATAAAAAAATCAAAATCGATGGAAAATTACATACTCTCTATAATTCAAAAGAATGGTACCAACTTTTTGAAAAGGCTGGAAAATATAATTTTTGTAATCATTGCACTATTGATTGCTATTTTGGAATGTCATATTTTAATAGACTACCAAATTATTTTTTCAAACAAAATTTAACTTATTTAAAAAATTTAATTGAATCAAAAAGACGAAAATAATCCTTAGTTATGTTTTAGTGTAAATTTCTATTGTTTGATCAGCGATTTTATCCCAGCTCAATTCTTTTGATAACAGTTTTGAATCATTTGAAAGTTTTTTTAACAAAGCTTTATTTTCTAATACAAATATTATTTTTTCAGCTAATTCTTTTTCATTATTAGGCTCAACAACAACTTTATTGTTTTTTACATATTCAGGTAATCCACCAACATCTGTTACTAAAATTGGTTTGTTAAATGATAAAGCTAAAGCTCCTACTCCACCATGAGTATCAAACGGATGTTTCTTATATGGCAATACAACAAGATCACTACTTGAAAAATAATATTCAATTTCTGAATCAGAAATATATTCTAATTTTTTCAGAATTATCTCATTTAAATTATCTTTCAAAATAATTTTATCATATTTTTTCCAGTCTTTTAAGGGTTGACCAGCAATTAAGAGTAAATAATTCTTAATTTTTTCTTTAATGATTTTTGATGATGAAAGTAAAATATCTAAACCCTTATAGTCCCATATATAACCAAAAAATAATATCACTTTTTTCTCAGGTGATATATTTAATTTTTTTCTAGCATCAGTTTTTGAAATATTTTTTATTTTATTATAAGGCATTATAGAGCCATGAGATATTATTGTCACAATTTTTTTATCTATACTATAAAGTTCAAAAAATTTATTTCTATTTCTCTTGTTATGAACAATAATATGATTTGTATACGGGAGAATAATTTTATTAATCATTTTATCAAAAAATTTTGTTAAAAAATCATCTGTATGTGGAGTAATATTATGAATTGTTAATACATTTTTTTTACCACGCAATTTAGTAATTGGTAAAATAAAACAATAAATTAATCCTGAATACAAAGACCAATGTTGTACGTGAACAATATCCCCTTTTACTACAATTCCAACTTTAATCCATGAAAATGGATTCCACCAATTAATAATAGTTTTAATTTTTAAGTTAGGAGTTTGAATTTTTTCATTTTTTTTCTCTGTCATTCCTCCATGATATAAAGATTCTGGTAGACTATTTTTAAAATTAAAAAAATCTAAATCTACTTTTTTTGATAATGCATCAGCTAAATGGTAACAATAGGGGCTTAGCGCTTTTATAGGTGGTAACGTACCAATCAGGGTAATTTTCATTATTTTACAATTTTTGAATATTTCAAAGCTTAAAAATATTATATTAAAAATTGATTCTAAAATTGGAATGGAAGATAAAAATATCACTAAACTTAGTTTTTCAGATCAAAAAATAATGAATAAGATAGATTTTTACAATTGTTGGGAAGATATTTTACAAATTGAAAAAGCTCTCAAAATAAATAGTAATGATGTAGTATTTTCTATTACTTCTAATGGTTGTAACATTCTAAATTTACTTTTACATAATCCAAAAAAGATAATATCTGTTGATTTTAATCCTTTTCAAAATTATTTATTAGAATTAAAAATAACTGCAATAAAAAATCTTGAATATTTAGATTTTTTAAAACTAATGGGTTTAAAATCTTTAAAAAATAATTTATCAATTTATAATTCTATAAAAAAAGATTTAAATAAAAACGCTAGAAATTTTTGGGATAAAAATTCTTTTGTAATTAAAAAAGGATTATTAAATGTTGGAGAACAAAATGTTAAAAATTTTGGTTTATTTTTAAGATTCTTAAAAGGTGAAAAGTTAATTAAAAATTTTTTTTTATGCGAAACAATTAAGGAACAAACTGACTATTTTTTTAAACATATCTATGGTATGCCATGGCAACTAGGTCATTTTTTTGGCTATAATAAGTATTTTATTAGGATATCATTATGTTTTAGATTTTTAATTGAATTTTATCATGGTCGTAAAAAATCTGATTATTTAGGATATATTAAAAATGTTAATTTTACAAAAAATCATATAAAAAAA
The DNA here is from genome assembly GCA_001595915.1 of Thermoplasmatales archaeon SG8-52-3. Lineage (GTDB taxonomy): Archaea > Thermoplasmatota > E2 > DHVEG-1 > DHVEG-1 > SG8-52-3. The sequence continues at coordinate 12,334 of LSSG01000053.1, read as the reverse complement.
ATTGAGGATATATACACAAAAATACCAATAAAATACAATTCTTTTTTATCATTAATTTTGTTAGGATATTTATTAAATGAAAACCATTACTACCCTTATTTAAAGCAAGAAAATTATAAGATTTTAAAAGAAAGAATTAAAAAAATAGAAATAAAAACTGCATCAGTATTTGATACTTTAAAAGAAATTAAAGATAATTCAATTTCAAAATTTTTTCTTTCAAATATTTTTGATTGGATTGATGATAAAAATTTTAAAAAAAATTTAATAGAAATTATAAGAGTCGGAAAAAATAAAAGTAGAATTTTTTATTCAATAACAAGAAAAGATAGATACATACCAAAAGATATTTTAGAATTTCATCAAGATAAGAATATGGTAATTGAACTATTAAAAAATGATAGAACAACATTTTATAGTGGTTTTGAAGTTGGGGACATTAGAAAAAAATAGTTAATATTTTATTTAATAATTAGGTTCAAGATTTTCATTATATAAATCGATTTCAAAGATAGATAATACATTTAATATTCTCTTTATTTGTTTCTCTGAAAGATAATCTTTCCATTTTGATAATTGTTTATTTGGATGATTAATATATTTCTTATCTTCTTTCATTGTTACTGAACTTGGCTTTTTTAAATTTTTAAACACATTTTTAGGTACTTTTTTCTCCCCAATTTTTTTAAAAAGATTAATAATTTCTTCATCAGAATTTTTTATTAATTTTTCATAAAAAATTAATTTCCATGGGTAAAAATTTTTTTGAGAAATTAAAAAATAATTATCAAGACACCATGCAGTAGCAAATATCTCTTCTTTTTTATCGATATTTTTAATCTTTTTAATTAACGAATCATTTAATTCAGAAATTTTTTGAATTTCATCTAAAATTATTTCTTTTGTAGGTATAATATCTATATAAGGAGATTTATTAGTTCGATATCCATAAAGACCTGACTTCATCTGAGAAGCAATACATGCACATGGATGTCTAATAATTAAAACGATATCGCGTAATTGAAAATTATTGTTAATCCATGAAAGCATTCTATTCATATTTGTAGATTTTATAATAAGCTTATTTCCTAATAAAAAATGAAAGAATTTATTTAATGAAAAACCAGGTATAATGCTTTTCGATATACTTCCCTTTATTGGTAAATTTGATGTTTTTCCAGTAAAAACATCTAGAAGATAATTTTTTCCTTCATTCCATTTAGTATTTTTTGAAATATACATTCTTGAAGAAAATCCAATTTTAAATATTTCAGGATTCCATACCGGGTTTAAAGGTTCAAAAATATAGGTATATTTTGGTAAATATGCTAATAATTCAGTAATCCATGTTGTTCCTGACCTTGGGGAACCAGCAACTAAAACTGTATCTTTAATATCAAATGTTTTTTTTGAAAAAATGTAATTATTAAAGCTTTGAATTATTTCAGATTTTTTATCAGTATTTGACATCTTTAGAGTATTTTACTATATAAATTACTTAATTTTCCAATTCTTTGATAAATTAATTTCCAATAAATTTCTATAACTAATGTTTCAGTAAATGGATAAAACCCAAAACTCATATTTTTTATAATTCTTTCAATACTATTCAAACCTTTATGCCATTTTAAATTTAGAGCCTCAGTATTATTTAAAAGCGTTTCAGAACTCATATGTTTAGGTTTAAATACTGCATTTAGTCCATCATATTTATCCCAATCTTTTGTTAATATCCTTTTTTCTCTTTCCAATCGATTATATAGTATTGTTCCAGGATATGGTGTAAGTATTAAACCAAAAGGAATTCCTATTTCACTCAATCTAATAAATTCATCTGTTTTATTAAAAATATCTTTTTTATCATGATCAAATCCAAATACAAATGAAGCCTCAATAATCATACCAAAATCATGTATTTTTTTTACAGCAGATAAATAATTTTTAACAATATTTGTTTTTTTTCCAATACTATCTATTGATGCTTGAGATACAGACTCAAAACCAATCAACCATCCTACACAACCAGCTTCATTTGCTAATTTTAAAAGTTCTTCATCTTTTCCTAAAATGTCAATATTTCCATATGCTAGGAATTTCTTATTTATTCCAATAAGCTTGCTAAAAAGTTTTTTTGTATAATTTGTATCAACAGTTAAAGAGTTATCTTGAAAAATAAAGATTTTTCTTTCACATTTATTGATATCTTCTATTACATTTTCAATTGGTCTTTTTGTATAAATATTTCCAAATTTAGTATTTGGAATAGAGCAAAATTCACATTTCTGTGGACATCCTCTTGTTGCTTGAATGCCTATTCCAGTTCCTTTTTTATAAACATTTTTAGATGGAGGAATTAGTTTAGGATTAACAACACGATTTTGATAATAGAATGGTTTTAATTTATTGTTTTCTAAATCTTTTAATAATTTTGGCCAAATTTCTTCAGCATCGCCTATTACAACAGAATCTGCATGTTTTTTTGCTTCCTCAGGATAAACAGAAGGATGAAGGCCTCCAATAACTACAGGTATTTTATGCTTTCTAAATTTATCTGCAATCTCATAAGACAAAATAGCATTTGATGTAACACTTGTTATTCCAACTAAGTCATAAACCTTGTTAAAATTTATATCATTTATTTCTCCTTCAGCAATATCAATAGTATGATGATTAGGAGTAAGAGCAGATAAAATTGAATAAACTATTGGTTTTCGACGGAAACTCATTCTTGAAAGAAACATAGAAAAAATTTTTACCATATTTGAATTATCAAAAAGCAATGATGATTTTCTCGGCCAAATTAATAATATTTTCATAAACTATTTCCTATTATTTTTGTCCTCTCTTTCTACATTGTTTTATATCGCGAGGTAGAGTAAATATATCTAGGGATTTTTTATTTAATAATTTCCACCAACTTGAAAACATTTTTAAATAAAGAGGTGAAATACAACCACAAAGATTACAATCAGCATCTTTTCCAAGTAGGCAATAATCAATTAAATCACCTTTATAATCATACCATAATGAATAATTAAAAACAGGACATTGACCTTTATTCAATTCACCTAAAAGGTCAACTAGTTGATGCGTCATTCTAACAAAATTCGGATATTCATCAACAACCCTATGTAATTCTTTTTTTGCATAATTTCTTTCGTTTCCAATAACTGTAATAGAAGAATTTTTTTTTGAAGGTGTTAAGAAAAAAAATGAAACTCCAAAAACATCTGTATCAATCCATTCATCAATTACTTTTTGAATTTGATTTGCAGTATTTTTTCTTAAACAGCATGATAGCATCACTCTATAATCATCTGAATAGTTTTCAAAAATACGATTCCAAGTACCATTTCCACGAATTTCATCATGAACTATTTTCCCACCATCAATGGAAACTGCAAAAGGAATCTTTAAAATTGTTGGAATTTTAATTAAACCATTTGTAATAAGAGATGTATTTCTTCCAAAATATCCATAAGCAATTTTTATGATATCCATTCGTAAAGTCGGTTCGCCACCTATTAAAAAAACTGATCTGCAACCCTTTTTCTTTTCTTCTTGAAAAATTTTTTTATAGTCTTCTAATGTTAGCTCATTTTTTTTTACTTCGTCAAATATTTCTAATCTTGTTTTATTTTTATAATCTGGGTTAAAATTATAAACATAACAGTTAGGACAATAAAGATTACACCTTCTTGTAATTTCATGAGTATATCTTAATGGTCTTTTATATATGGTAGCAAAACCATATAATTTTACTAAATCTAACAATCTAAATGTTTGTTCAAACATAATATGCCATTATATTATTTTTTTATAATCCACCAATCTGTTAAATTTCCATTAATTTTTAATTTATTTTCATTTGCAAATTCAAGTACTGCTTTACAAACTCCTATATGATCTGCCCAAAAATCATGACCTCCAATTAATCCACCTGATTTTATTTTATCATAATAAAGTTCAATATCCTTTTTTACAAATTTATATTCATGGCTTCCATCAATATAAACAAAATCTAAATTATTTGGAATATCGTTTACTGCAGATTCAGAGGATTTTCTAATAAATATAATTTTATTACTATATTTTCTTAAAAAAATTTTTGTTTGTTTAAAACATTCATCTCCAAGTTTATCTTTATAAGGATCAATCAAAAATAATTTCTCAATAGAAAGGAATTTTAGCATTGTCTTTGCATTAAGACCATATTCTACTCCTATCTCAACTCCAATTAGTTTATTATTGGAATAATTATTTAGTAAATATTTTGTCATTGGGCGGATGAACCAATACCATGGTGAAATTTTCTTAAAAAAAGAATAAGGTTTACTATTGTATATTATTAATGTTGAAATATTCAATTTTAAATCTCTATCATTTAGGAAATTCGGCAAGATAATACCTACTTTATATTTTTTAACTAATTGTCATTCAACTAATTTTTGATATTTAATTGTTTTAAATAAAATAACTATATTGGAAATGCTCATAAAAACATACCATTTTAATCTACCTTTTATTTTTGAAACTATTTTTATTGTAGAAAAACTATTTGTTCCTTTCATTGGAGTATAAATAAATGGTAATGGAACATCGAAATGAAATAATGTAATTAAAGTTTTTAAAAAATCTATTATGTTTTCTTCTGGATAGTTTATAATAAAATGTGCATATAGAATTGTATCTGGAGATATTTTCTTAATTTTATCAGCAAAAGCTAAAACTTTTTTAACATCATATTTACGATTCATTTTTTTAATTATTTTATTGGATCCACTTTGTAAAGGTACTATAACATATCTAAAAGAAATATCTTTGAATAACTGTACATATTTATCAGCATCATTTTGTAAAATTGTTGGATTGAGATAATTTAAGTCAATTTTTGTTTTTGGAAATTTTTTATTTATTTTGTATACTAAGTCTATTAAATTTGTTTTTAAATCAAATCCATAACAACCACAGTCATCGGCTACTAAAAAAAGTGTTTTCTTTGGATCATATATTGATTCTATGTCATTTAAAATGTCTTTAATAGTTCTAGATACTAATCGTCCTTTGGCTTTTTTAATAACACAATAATTACAATTACTAATACAACCTCTACTAATTAAAACAAAAATTCTATCTTTATGAGTAAGATCTTTAATTATTATTTTATATTTTAACTTAAGTTTTTTTGAAAATGGAAAAAACATTTTAGTTAAAAAAAATGGATATCTTTTTACAAAACCATGGGTTTTTTCATTATAAAGCAATTTAGTCTTAGTTTCTTCATCACAAATTGGTTTTATTTTTTCAAACTTAATTTTTGAATAAAACAATAAATCTAGTTTATAAGTCTCTTCGAATTCAATATGATAAAAATCTAAATTTTTTATTTTTTCTTTATTAGTTTTTAAAAGGCAACCAAACATAATTATTTGAGCATCTTTTCGTTTCAAATTTTTATAATTATTGTATAGATCAATAGTTTTATCTTCGATTTGTGTCAATACTCCACAGGTACTAATTATAATAAAATCTGCTTTTGTTGGTTCTTTTGTTATTCTATGACCATTTTTTAAAAAATATTGATATAACATTGAACAAAAAATTAAATTTGGTAAACATGTCCAGTGAGCACTTTTTATTAATATAGAATACTTTTTCATTTTTTGTCTTTAAAATTAGATAATGTTATTTATACTTTTATTAAAGATTTATTGAAACAATATTTTTTGATTTTTAAAAATTAAAAATGAAAGAATATTTGATTATGTGTTATATTACTAATTTGATGGCTTCACATTCTAATTCAAAGCCAAACTGGAATTATATACATAATGAACTAAAAAAAGACAAAGATATATGGAATCTTTTTTTAAAAAAAGAAGAATATAGGATAAGTGAATCAATAAAAAATGATATTTTATCTTATAAATTAACAAAACAAAAGAATGTATTAATTCCAATTGTTTCAGAATATTTAATTAAAAAAGGATTTAATTTTGAATATGAAGATGGAAAAAAATTTGCAGTTTTTTTATCCCATGACGTTGATGACATAAATATTACAGGTAAACAATTATTCCGTTCAATTATTCCTTATCCCTTTCATAGGGATTATTTTGGTACTAAAAAATTTATTTTTTCATATTTAAAAAAAGAAAAACCTTACATTAATTTTAAAAAAATTATCAATCTTGAAGAAAAATACAATGCTATTTCAACATTCTTTTTTCTTGCAACTCAGCAAGATATTTTTGGTAAAAAATATCACATAGATGAAATTCAGGATGAAATATTAGATATAATAGACAATAATTGTGAAATTGGACTCCATACTGGATTTTATAGTTTTGATGATTTAGAAAAAATAAAAAAAGAGAAAAAAAAGTTAGAAAAAATTACTAAAAAAAGAGTTATTGGGGTTAGAAATCATATATTAAGATTTAAAATTCCAAGAACTTGGGAAATATTAAATCAAGCAGGATTTTTTTATGATTCAAGTTATGGATATTATGACATGATAGGTTTCAGAAATGGAATGTGTCATCCTTTTTTTCCATATGATTTAAATCAAAATAAAAAAATTGATATTTTAGAAATTCCAGTTTGTGTTGCAGATATTACCATGTTTTCATATATGAAAATTGGTGTAAAAGAAGCTTGGATTTTATTAAAAAAATTAATAGATAATATTGAAAAATTAAATGGTGTTTTAACAATTCTTTGGCATAATTGGACTTTTTCTTATCCAGTTTCTTATGCAGGGTTATTTGATTCAGAATGGACTAAATTATATGAAAAAATCTTAAAATATTGTTGTGAGAAAAAAGCATGGATTACTAATGGGGTAAATATAGCAAAATATGTTTCAGAATATTAGTGATTATCATATCTATAAAAAATATTTAAAAGTTAAAATTAGTAGAAAAACTGTCCAAATTGAAAATCTGTGGTTATGCCAATGTTAAAAGAAAAGAAATTTAATTTGGCTAAAAAATTCGAAAAAGAATATTATCCTTGTACAAAAGAATGGTGGTGTGCAGAAGGATTTTTTAAAACAATTGAAAACAATAAAAATTTTTGTTTTAAATCAACAATTTTTCAGGGTATTGGTAGGGATAAAACATTATGGACATCATATTCAATATCTATTTTTGATTTAGATAATAATAAAATTTATAAATACAGTTCATTGAAAGATAAAAATAAGTTAGATACAGAAAAAGAATTTTTTAATATTAAATATGAGAAATCGTATATTACTGGATCTTATCCTAATTACAAAATGTATTTTTTTGATTTAGACAATAATATAAACTTAAATTTAAAATTCCATTCAAATTCATTACCTTACTGGGTTGCTCAAAAAATAACAAATGGATCACTTCCATGGAATTTAGGATATTTTGAATATGGTTTTATTCCAAAAAATAAAATATTGGGATATATTAAAATAAATAATAACAAGTTTACCTTAGAAGGGAAAGGATATTTTGAACATATTTGGGGAAATTTTTCATATATTTCTATTTTTTCTTCTAAAGTATCTTTAAAAAAAACAATTTCTACTTATCTTAAACTAATTTTAAATTGGTTACGTAATCAGGATTTAAAAATTCCTAATTCAATAACGTTTAGCACCAATAATAGACCTCCAGGATATGATTGGATTTGGGCTGTTTTAGATAATGAATGGAGCATTTTTTTTGGAAATATGATGTTTTGGATTATGGATGGAATTGGGACTGGAATTTTGATTTTTTCAAAGGATGGAAAAAATTATACTGAATTTAGTAATATACAATTCAAATACAAAAAAATGAAATATTTAAAGAAATATGATTTTTATTATCCAATTGAACTTCAAATTATTGCAAAAAAAGAAAATGAAACTCTTTTTTTGAACATAAAAAATCTTTCTGAAAGTTCTGAAGATATAACTGAAGCAACTATTGAAAAAAATCTACTTGGTTTTTTAATATCTGAAGTACCTTGTAAAATATCTGGTTATTATAATGATTGTAAAAAGAAAATTATTCTTAAAGGATTTTCCAAAATTGAATCTCATAGATTGTTAAAACCTATTGGATATAATTCCTTAAAAATCAATTTTGAAAAAACAAAAAATAAATTGGGTTTATTATCAAGTTTTGATTCACATTATTTTAGAAAAAAAATTGATATTAAATTTGATATATATCCTAAATTTAAGTTTAAAATAAATTTTAAAAGAATTGTAAAATAACATTTTAATCAAAAAAGAAATCAAATTTTTTCAATTAATGATTAAACTTTTAAGTTAAAATTAAATGATTATTTTTTAAAAAAGGAATAAAAAAATGAAAAAATCTTATTATCCAAAAATAATTGTATTTGGAATAGATGGCCTTGAATTTTCTTTAGTTAAAAAATGGAAACTCCAAAATATAATGCAAAAAAAACATTCTAAATTAGATTTATCTGATTATAAAGTAATTGTCACTCCTCCAATTTGGGGAAGCATGTTAACTGGAAAAATTAACGATGAAATTATGGAAATGTGGGTTAAGCAAGCTCAAATTTCTGGTTTAGGAATTAACACTAAACAGAAATGGTGGGCAAAAATAGGTAATATACTACCTCCGTTTCTTGATTTATGGATTTGGTATAATATTTTTGCACCTTTGTTCGGAGGTGATCTTTTTGTAAAAACTGCTAATTATATAGTAGATAGAAATGAAACAAATATTTTCCAATTTTTTCAAAAACCTTGGACAAATGGCATACCAAGTTATGGAAGAATCGTAAATAATCCTAAAAGAAAATACGAATTTCAAATGGCTATGTATGGAAACGATACCAAATTTAAAGAAAATATTATCAAAATTTATAAAGAGGATAAAAAAAAGTTATTTTCAGCCTTAAACAAAAATACTTATGATATAATATTTTGGTATACTGTGATATTAGATAAAATTGGACATATATATTATAAAGATACCTTAACATTAATGAAATATTATTTTGAAATTAACCAATTAGTTGGACAAATAAAAACTAAATTTCCAAAATCTCATTTTTATATAATATCAGATCATGGCATGATTAAAGTTAAAGGAGGATGGGGTTTACATAGTAAATATGCATTTTTTAGTAGCAATACTGGAGAAATAATAAAAAAACCATATGATTTATATAATCTTATATTAAAACATAAAACCATTTAAAAAATATAGACAGTTAAATGATATAAATAAAATAAGTTAATATAAATTAAATATAGGTCTAATAAATGAATGAATCTAAAATTCAAAAATATCTTATCGGTTTCTTTCCTGCTTTCACGAATCTTGCAGAAACTGGAAGAGCAATTATGATTGCAAAGCGTTACGTAGAGCTAGGAGGTAAAGTTGTTTTATTTAGTCATGGAGGAAAATATGAGTTTTTGGCAAAAGAAAATGGTTTTAATCTAATAAAAGTAAATCCAATAATAAAAGATGAACAAATAGAAGAATACTTTAAACTTCTTTCACTAGAAAAATTTCATTCAAATATTTTAAATGAAAATTTTATGTTTGAACATGTCAAAGAAGAAATCGATGCCTTTAAAAAAACAAAAATAAAGTTATTGATTTCTACAAATAATCTTACTTGTGCAATTTCTGCTAGAGCTGCAAAAATTCCTTATATTAATATTAATCCCGTTCCAGGGAAATTTGCACTTAAGATTCCAGATACACTTGAGAATCCCTTTACATTTTTCATTCCTCAATTATTCAAAGTTCGATTATTAAATTGGATATTTTTTAGATCAAAAATGTATTTAAAAGAAATAAACAAAGTCGCAGAAAAGGTTAAAATTGCACCTTTCAAAAGTGCCTTGGATTTATATGATGGAGATATTACTCTTGTAACAAACTATTTAGAGTTTGTTAATATTTTTCCAAATCAACAAGGCTTTCCCAAAGAAAATTATATTGGTTCTTGCTTAATCGATGAAGTTTTTAAAAAAAATAGATTAAATGAAATTGATTCGGAAATAAAGAAGCATCTAAAAAAACCAGGTAAATCAATTATGGTTTCTCTTGGTAGTTCAGGTTCAAAGGATCTTTTTATACGAATTATAAAAACTCTAAATAAAACAAATTTCAATGTGATTGGTATATATACTTCACTCATAGAAAAAAATGAGTTGCCAAAAGTAAATAATAATATACTTCTAAAGAAATTTGTAACATCAATATCAGAATTAACAAAGATGGTAGATTTAGCAATAATTCATGGTGGTCAAGGTACAATATTTACAACTATTTATGCAAAAAAACCTATTATTGGTTATCCAATGCATATAGAACAACATATAAATCTAGAAAAAATAGTAGGACATGGATGTGGTTTAATGCTTTCTAGAAAATTTTTTAGTAAGAGAAAATTACTAAAAGCAATAAATAAAATTCTAAAAAATTATGAGCTTTATTTATCAAATATAGACAATCTTTTAAGAAAGTTACCTAAACCTGAAGCAGATAAAATTGCAGCGCAAAGAATTTCAGAATTAGTTATAAATATTGGTAATTATTAAAAAAATAATAGGACTATGGAATAAATGAAATTTCTGCTTATTAAAATTCCTGAGAGAAATAAAGATTTTAAACTTTTTAGTAGTAAAAAATATGCCTTAACTGCATACCCCCCACTGGGTCTTGAATATATTGCTGCAACTTTAGGAAATGCAGGTCATGATGTTGAAATTATTGATCTTGATGCAGAAAAAATATCAAAAGAAAAATTAAAAAATCTCTTATCTAAAACTGATGTTGTTGGAATAAGTGTTTTTATTAATAACTATAAAATTGCTTCAGATGTATCAAAAGAAATTAAAAAAATAGATCCAAACATTCCAATAATTATTGGGGGACCACATTGTACTTTTCTTAAGAATAATGTTTTTTCTCATATTCCTTGTGCAGATATTTCAGTTGAAGCTGAAGGTGAGTATGTAATACTTGATTTAGCAAAATATTTTGAAGGATATCTGAAATTATCAGATATTAAAGGTATAAAATATAAAGAAAATGATAAAATAAAATCTGGTAAACCACTTCAAATAATAAAGGATATAGATAGCATTCCATTTCCTGCTAGAAATCTTACAGAAAAATATGACTATGGAAATTTTGATTGGGGATTGAGACCTAAAAAAAAGTTTACTACTATGATATATAGCAGAGGATGTCCTTTTAAATGTCGCTTTTGTACAAGATTTGGTAATATTAAAGGTTGGACTTTTAGAAGAAGATCAATTGACAATATAATTAATGAAATTGAAGAAATAAGTGATAAATATAACTCAATTATGATTGTTGATGATAATTTTCTTGCAGATAAAAAAGTATCCTCAGTTATAATGGATAGAATCATTAATCTAGATCTGAATTTAGAACTATTTATTTTAGGTGCCAGAGTTGATACTGCAAGTTTTGAGCTATATAAAAAAATGAAAAGAGCAGGTGTGAAATATATTGGTTTTGGAATAGAATCAGGTAATCAAGACGTTCTTGATTATTATAATAAGAAAATTACAATTCCACAAATAAAAAAGGCTGTCACTCTGTCAAGAAAAATGGATTTTATTACTCAAGGATTTTTTATTTTTGGAGCTCCAATTGAAACAAAGAAACATATTGAAAATACAATTCAATTAGCAGTAACCTTACCTTTTGATATTGTTGTTTTTCAACCTTTAGGTTATGAAATTGGATCAGATATTTGGGATGAAGCAGTTAAAAATAAGATAATTTCAAAAAATGAAATATCTGTAATTTCTGATTCTACTCAGGGTTTAGGTAATTTTTCTAAAGAGGAACTTGAGATATTTATTAAGAATGGTTATAGACGTTTTTATCTCAATAAAAGCTATATCTCTAGATTATTATTTGGTACTTTTAAAAATAGAGATACCAATCATTTAAAAACAATATCTAGACTTGCTCTTTCACCTCAGATGAAAAAACTCATATAATATTATTTTTAAAATAGATAAACTCTAAATATGAAAAATCAGTTGATTTATTCCTAATGAAATCATATAAAATTTATATTGATAGTGCTGCTTGGATATGTGAAGGAAACTTAGTTGGTACTTCAAAAATCTATCAATATATTATACAAAATAATCATAAGATTATAAAAAATCCTTCAAAAGCCGATTTTATTATTATTAATTCTTGTGGTTTAACTCAGATGCGAAGAGATTTATGTTTAAAATATTTTGATAAATATCATAAACAAAAAAAAGAAAATGCATCAATTATTATGTTTGGTTGTTTAATTAAAATTGATAAAGAAAAAATTGAAA
>LSSG01000052.1 GCA_001595915.1 Thermoplasmatales archaeon SG8-52-3 | reverse complement strand
ATTGTAGCAAAAATAATTCCACCAAATGTATCGACAATCCGGGATAGAAGCCTTTGACTTAATATTGCTTCTAAACTTGCTGTTGTAATCCAAAAAATCCAAAAACCATAAAAAAACAGCATTTCTAAAGCTACAAATTCTGAAGTAAAAAAACCGGTTGAATTCATCTGATGAGCAAGAAAGAAGATAATCATCAAGAAGCAAAAGACGACAATACCAATACCAAAAACTCGCTCATTTCGAGGTAAATCTTTTTTAGCTTCTCTTTTTGCTCTAGAAAACCAATTCCCACTATTATTCATATTCATGTCCATGACCATGCATACCAAACTGTCATAACGTTAAAAACTAGTCCAACAACTATCAAAAATTTATCATACAACCCAGGATAACCGGGTAAACCAATTATATTGAATATAAACAAGAATATTGCTATGACAATGCTTAACCAACGAATTAATGGATAAGTCAAGGTCAAAGACAATAGAAGCATAACTATTGGGAAAAGCATGATTATTGCCATGAATAACAACATCCCCTGAGATATCTGCATATTTCCTATTTGTCCTGCTGTAAAGTCACCTGCAAATATTCTCATCACATCGCCTAAAAGATAGGTAAGCATTAGAGCTATCCAAGTTCCTGCAAGAATAATTCTTATATCTTCCATAATTTTCTCTCCTTTCAATAATTCGATATTATATTTTTACAACTACATTTCCTTTTTTATGTCCTTTGTCAACATAACGATGTCCTTCAACGATTTGTTCCATTTTATATGTTCGATCAATGACGGGTTTTAATTTGTTTTTTTCAATTAGTTCTTTTATAAAGATTAGATCTTTAGTCTTAGGTTCTGGAATTTTCGCATGAGACGAATCAAATATTCCGTTTTCTTTTAGAATATTTTTACATTTTGATTTTGATATCTTAAATACTGCATCAAATACAATATCGTAGACCTCACCGTTTTTTGTAAAATCCTTCTTTGTATAATCAATTACTTTTTCAGCTCCAATTGATTTTACTAGTTCTAAATTTGATGTACTGCAAACACCTGTAACCTCTCCACCATAATATTTTGCAATCTGTACCGCATATGTTCCAACACTACCAGATGCACCATATATCAGAATCTTTTTTCCTTTTTGGACATCTACCTTCTGAATATGTAATAGTGCTGTCAATGCTCCTGCTGGAACAGCTGCCGCTTCTTCAAATGATATATTTGAGGGTTTTGACACAACCATTCCTTTTTTTTCATCACCATTTATTGCAGGTACAGATGAATACTCTGCATAACCTCCACCGCCAAAGCCAGTTAATGCAAAGACCGCGTCACCTTTTTTAAAATCTTTAACGTTTTTTCCCACTGATTCAATAACACCAGAAACCTCCATGCCTAATATTTGCCTCTTTGGTTTTGTAATACCTAAAAACAAACGCATAAGTAGCCAATGTTTTTTTGGAACTCTAAAACCTCGCATCCTTGTATCCCCAACATGAACTGTTGTTGAATAATTTTTTATAAGTACTTCATCATCCTTTGGAGTTGGTTTTTCTACTTCTTTTATTTTAAGAACCTCTGGCGGTCCATATTTTTCATATACAACTGCTTTCATAGTCTCCCCTGGTTTTAATAATTCAAAATAAGATATTTTAAATTAGTGATTTTCATCATTTTGATAAATACTAATGAGAATTTTCTTTTTAAAAGAGGTTTAAATTTCATATTTTTTCAATTATCAATAGAAAATCAACTTTTGCAGTTGCTCCCATTGGTTTGAAGGTTGGTTTGACATTTGGAATAATTGAAACTACTTCCCCTCTGAGATTGTTTAGAAACTGTTTTAATTTATCCTGGTCTTTTTCCATATTAATCTCAAATCTATGAATCTCGTATTTCATATATTATCACCATATCATTTTTTATCTTAACCGACCGAGATATTATTTCAATTTATTAATCATTTTATTTTTCAAAAATACAAGCTCCTATAAAGCCCAGATTATATACCAGATATTGGAAAAAGGGATCTTAATGGTATTTGAAACAGGTGAATATAAAGGAAATAAGCTGATAGTTCTAAAAAGAAGTGAAGATGATAATTATCCATTTAGATTTGGATATTGGAAGGCCATGCTGATTATAGAACACATTGAAGATATCAAAAAATTCGTCAAAGAGAATAAACCAAAAGAGTAAATATCCAGCTTTTAAATCAATCGAGATTCAGACTAGGTTGCATCAGAGAAAAATTAATTTTAAGAAAATTTAAATTAAGTAATTGATAAACAAACTTAGGCCTAAAACTAAATCAAAAGGGGTTGATATTGTAAAGTCCTCCAAAGTTACACATCGTATAAACACAATAGCATTTGAGCTACTTGAAAAGCATCCAGAGGGCATACGTTGGTCAGAACTGCTCTCAAAAATTAAGTTAACAGATCCCAACTTACATCCGAAGACAGTCAACGGATGCATCTGGAAACTTGCTGAAAGATTTCCTGATAAGGTTTACAAACCATCCAAAGGACTTTTCCGTTTGCTGAAATATAAATCTTTATAAACCTAATTAATAGATAATGCAAATGACGAGACTTTGATTCCAAGTTAAAATCTCTTCTTGAAAAAAACCATGTTTTCTTTAGTTAGCAACTTTTTACAAAATTATAAAAAAGATATTTGTGATTAAAAGGTATTCTATAAGGGATAGTGATAATGTCACAATTTGCAAAACCCATAGGTTTCTTTGGAAAAACACTAGCAAAAGGTATGGCTCGAGGTCATAAAGAATTCTATAAAAATGCCTTAAAAGCAATTAATCCAACAAAGGATGATAAATACCTTGAGATTGGATTTGGGTCAGGTATTTTTATAAAAAAATATATGTCTCATGTTTCAAGAATAGCGGGTATTGACCACTCAGATGATATGGTTAAATTAGCATCTGATATCAATAAAAAGCTTGTTGAATCAGGAAAAGCTGAATTTAAGCAAGGTAATGCATCGTCATTGCCCTGGGATGATAATGAATTTACTGTTGTTGCAGCAATTGAAGTATTTTTTTTCTTAAATGAAACAGAAAAAACACTTGTAGAAATATTTAGAGTGTTAAAACCTGGTGGAAGATTGATTATAGAAATGGCCTTTAATAAGGATGATGGTGTAGATCATAAGAAGTATATTAAAAAAATGAACCTTAAGTTGTATAGTGGAGAAGAAATGGAAAAATTGCTAAAAAAGGCTGGGTTCAATGATATTGTGATAGACTATTTTGAAGCAGTTTGGATTCCAATAAAAGGATATATTGTGCCAAAAGGGATGGTTGTAAAAGCAATTAAAAAATAAATTATATAACATATTGTTAAAAAAAGATTAGATTTATGAGCAATTAATTTATTTTAGAATTGAAAAGATGGGGTAAAAAATGATAAAAAAAAGTTACTCATGGATAAATGTCATTCCCTCAACTTTAGCAAGTTTGCTTTTCATCTTACAAATCGTAGTTGGTTTATATTTACTATCTGAGGTTTCGCAAATTGAAATTTTAGCATATACTGGTATAGGACTCTATGTTTTTTCAGGCATAGTTTTTGGTATGCTCCCAATATTTGAATTCCGTAAAAAAGGTAAAGTGAAAAAGGGTAAAAGTTATATTCATACTACCAAACTTGTTGATACTGGCATATATTCTATTGTACGCCATCCGCAATATGTAACATTTATGCTGTGGGCACTTGCGGGTATGCTACTTTTTCAGCATTGGATTGTTATTCTTTTAGGCATACCAGTTATACCATTAACATATATTGATCTAGTTAAAGCAGATAAAGACGCGATTGGAAAATTTGGAGATGATTATAAAAAGTATATGCAAAAGGTACCAAGAGCAAACTTTTTACTTGGAATTATTAGATTACTAAGAAGTTAAAAAATGCAGGGGACGAGCTATTGACTGGGTTATATAAATAAAGAACCTAGCTCTATCTTAAATTATTGATTTTAATATTTTTAACCTCAAATGTGATTCTTATACTCAGCTTTAATTTTTAAAGATTTAGCAGTCTCTCCAGAATTGTGAATCGTTCTAAAAACCAATGGAAAAAAGAGGTAAATCATTAATATCCTTTGACTTTGCTTTTATAAGGTAATTACCTTCCTCATTCCAAGTGTGTTTCAATGTAATCTGTTCACCGGAATCACTAAATTCAGTCCATTCAGTTGTATCATCTCCCCAGTCTATAAAATACATAACAGGGTCATCATCCGGATCTGTTGCTTTAAAATTATAATCATATTCAGTACCAGGTTTTCCACTATCTGGACCACTAATTTCCGGTGGGCCTGGTGGACTATTAAATTTATAAATATAAACCCCATCTGTCACTATAGTAAATAATACATAAAGTTCATTCAAATTCCAGGGGTATGCAAGCATATCACCTTCATAAATCGATGTATCATAATTTGTTTTTAAATCATATAAACTTAGACTTACACCAACTTCACTATAAGCAATAATATTTTCAAATATTTCTGGTGTACTACCTGTAGATTCTTCTCCTGTCAAAATTGTAGTCTCAAACCCAGAAGTGATATTATACATTTTAAGTCCATATATTTTTGTTCCATTTACTTTGTCATAATATAAATAGCCATATACAATATTATTATCATAAATTGAAGGAAAAGTTTCCGATTCAAACTGGGAAGTATTTGTTACTCTTGTGTATTTTTTACTATCAATATTATACATAAC
Organism: Thermoplasmatales archaeon SG8-52-3; assembly: GCA_001595915.1. GTDB lineage: Archaea > Thermoplasmatota > E2 > DHVEG-1 > DHVEG-1 > SG8-52-3. Next base: position 445 of record LSSG01000052.1, on the reverse strand, counting down.
AATATCAACTAAGTTACCTTCTGTCAGTTGCCAGGCAACGATGTTTTCATATATACATGGATTTTCTGAATAATCTTCATGAGGGCTATCTGTTAGCTGAATATTTTCTCCGGTAGTAATATTATAAAGAAAAATTTCGGTATTATATCAGTATTTTCATAAATTATATAATCTCCATAGAACTGGAAATCATCTGAATCTCCGCCTGGCCATTTCGTGACAATCAAATCTGTTTTTTCAGTAGTATCTATATTATACATTTTAAAACCCATATATATAAAATCATAATATACAACTCTATTTTCTGATATTTTAGGAAAGACTATATCTCCTCCTACATAAACCTCATCTGTCTCTCCTGTTTTTATATCATATATGCAAAGAATAGTTCCCTTTTCATATACTACAAAATCATTATATAAATCACAAATTACATCCTCATCAA
>LSSG01000051.1 GCA_001595915.1 Thermoplasmatales archaeon SG8-52-3 | reverse complement strand
CATGTCATACTATTGTCCAACCATTTCAGAACTCCAGGAACATATGAGGGAATATTTTCAAAAGCAAAGAAACTCCCAAAAAAGGATCTTGCAGGACGCAGAAGGAAAAAACTTTGTTGCTAATACCAATATTCCTAAAAGAATAGATAATTGTTCTGCACAGACTATACAGGCCTCTCCACAGCCCACAATTAATAATTATAACTATTACCCGGCCAACAATTCAAACAAAGTAAATACGATTTCTGCAACCAAAGCAGGCTTTATTACAGCAATTTCTGGGGGGATTTGTTATTGGCTCTACAGTAAATCTATAGCATTTGCAGATATAATAAACAGAATTCTTGGAAGGGCAACAGAGCTACAGCTAGAACCACAGTTATTATTCACAGGTATTATTGGAATAGGAATAATTATAATGCTATATGGGTTTATCCAAAGAAGGTAAGAAAATGAATAATATAAGTAAAAATACTAACTTAAGTAAAGCTTATATATTGACTTAAATTTCGCAACGGATAGTAAGGGCGTAATTCTAATGAACAAATATCTGCGGTGTTTTCTAGTTTTTACTTTTATTTCCTTTATGATATTTTCAATAGTAGAACCTGTTGTTGCTGAAAATAATCAGATAGTTTTAGAATTTTTTATTAGCAGTAAACCTTGTGATTCCTGTGATGAGAAAAAACCAGTTGTAGAAAAAATTGAAAATATATTTGGGGAAAATATAACTGTTGAGAGGTATCTTGTTCACAAAGATGATTATGAGGATAACTATAATAGATTCATAAGTTATGGATTCAAAATTGTCCCTGCAGTTGCTGTAAGAAACATTTCTGCTCCAGATTTTAATATACTCTTACCTTATGAGGATATCACAGAAGAAAATCTTATCGATGCAATTGAATATCATTTTGAGGGTAATTATTCCTATATCCCTCCAGAAGTTGATAAGGATGAGATATGCATCTCAACACCATTTGGTGAAGTATGTATAAATCTATCAGATGCATCACTTCCTATTATAACAATACTGATAGGTGCAATTGATAGTGTCAATCCATGCTCATTTTTTGTTTTGTTGTTTTTGTTAAGTCTACTACTTTACACTAAATCAAGAAAAAAGATGCTATTTGTTGGTGGAATTTTTATATTTTTTTCAGGCTTTATCTATTTTCTTTTAATGGCTGCGATACTAAATTTTATTGCAGTTGTAGAAAATCAGTATATAATTTCATACATGGCTGGAATCATTGCAATCATTTTTGGAATAATTAACATTAAGGATTTTTTCTTTTTTAAAAAAGGTCCTTCTACTAGTATATCCGATAAACAAAAATCAAAACTTGCAAAACAGATGAGGAATATTATAAAAATTTCTTCTATTCCTTCACTTTTTTTCTCAACAGTTGTTCTTGCAATTAGTGCAAATACCGTTGAACTTTTATGTTCATTTTATCTACCTTTTATTTATACTGGCACAATTCTTCCTCAATATAATTTAGGACTTGTTGAACAATATTTATATCTTATTTTTTACAATATTGTATATGTTATTCCGTTATTGATAATTGTAGGTATTATGGTTATAACATTGGGTCGTTGGAAACTAACTGAGTTTCAAGGTAGAATTTTAAAACTCTTTTCAGGTATTATGATTCTTTCTCTAGGAGCTATTTTATTGTTTAAATATGAATTATTAAATGATGTTTTCTCTATTATTTATATATTATTATTTAGTTTATTTACCTCTGTAATTATTTCCATTTTATGGAGATATAAATTACAAAAAAAGGAAAATTGAATTTAATAAATTGAAATTAATGATAATAATTGATATTTTATGACAAAAAAAAGAACATATAAAGATAAGAAAATTCAGGGTCAGATTGCTCTGGAAAGAATTAATAAACTTTTTTTAATGGCAGAAAACAAAGCACTGTCTGGTAATTTCTCAATTGCCAATAGATATGTTTCAATTGCAAGAAAACTATCTATGAAATATCTTGTACCAATTCCAAAAGAATTCAAGCATCGTTTTTGCAAACATTGTTATAGTTTTCTTTCTCCATATTTAAACAGTAGATTTCGGATTCATAGAAGTAAATTAATAATTTATTGCAATAATTGTAAGAAATACTCAAGAATTCCAATTAAATAATACTAAATAATTACATCCGCTAGGCTTAAATAACTTATCACTTATTACCGATACCCAATTCTATACCTACAATAGGGGTTATAAACTTATGACTACAGTATTTGATGTTCCATCAAAAGAATTAATAAATGCAGTTGCAAAAAAATTACAGAATGAAGAAGCAATTATAATTCCAGAAGCAAATCTTTTTTCTCGAACCGGAATTAATAAAGAAAATCCACCTGTACAAAAAGATTGGTGGTATACAAGATGTGCTTCAATTCTTCGTAAGATTTATATTAGTGACATTATTGGTATCGAGCGTTTAAGATCTGAATATGGTGGTAAGAGAGATAAGGGTTCAAAACCTTATAAAGCTAGAAGTGGCAGTGGTTCAATTGTAAGAAGGGCAGTCCAACAACTTGAAAAAGCCGGTTATGTTTCAAAGATTAAAGGTAAAGGACGAGTACTTACACCAAAAGGAAGATCATTTTTAGATAACACATCTCATGAGGTTATGAAAGATATTCAGGATTATTATCCTGAATTGAAAAAATATTAAGCTAAAAAAATAATGTTCATTAGGATTTATGGATGAAGAACTTGAAAATTTAAGAAAGAAAAAGCTTCAAGAAATGCAAGAACAAACCGCTCTTGAACAACAAATGGAGGAACAAGAAGAGCAACAAAAGCAATTCGATGACCAAAAAAAAGCAATTCTTCGAGCGATACTTACTAATGAAGCAAGAGAACGCTTGGGGAGAATAAAGATTGCACGACCTGAGATGGCTGAATCAATTGAAAATCAACTAATAATGCTTGCTCAGAGTGGTAAACTCAAAAATAAAATAAATGATGAAGAGTTACGGATGCTACTTTCAAAAGTACTTCCTAAAAAAAGAGATATTAAAATTAAAAGAAGGTAAAGACTGATGTCAACTCATAAAACGCTTGGTAAGAAAATTCGCTTAAATAAGGCTGCTAAAAGTAATAGACGAGTCCCTGCCTGGATTATGATAAAAACAAATAGACGTTTTACACGTCATCCAAAAACTCGTCATTGGCGTAGAAACAAGCTTAAGAAATCATAGGGAACAGGATTGTTATGGCTGAAGAAGTTGAAAGAATATTTATTATTCCTCTTAAAAAGAATGGATTAAAGTCTGCAAAGGCAGCACCATCTGCTGTAAAACGTGTAAAGGATTATCTTACTAGACATATGAAGGTTGAAAAAAAGGATATCTGGATTGATGATTCACTAAATAATGCACTTTGGTCTCATGGAAAATATAAAATCGCTAGTAAAATCAGAGTAAAGGCTGTAAAATTTGATGATGGTGTTGTTGAAGCATATCTTCCTGAACTTGAATTCAAGAAATCTAGAAGAGAACTACTCAAAGAAGAAAAAGAAAAGAAAGAACCGATTTTGAGAAAGGAAGAAGTTGAAGCTGAAGAGGGAGAGGTTGGTGGTGCTGAAGATTATGATATAGCTCCAACTGCTGATGGTGAGGTAAAGATTAAGAAAAAGAAGGCACCAAAAGAGAAAAAGGAAAAAGTACCAACCAAAGAAAAGAAAGAACTTAAAAAGGAAAAATCTAAAGAAGAAAAACCTAAGAAAAAATCTGCAGCAAAAAAGATTGAAAAGAAAGAAACTAAAAAGAAATCAACTAAACCTAAAACTTCAAAGAAGAAGTCATCAGCAAAAGAAAAAAAGTGAACAATCCATGCTTCAGCTCTTGGATTTTAATGAAAATCCCAACCTTGGTGTTTTTTGTAGAGCTAATGACGAAATAGCTTTTATAAGAAAAGGTCTTTCTAATAAAGTAAAAAACAAAATAATATCTGCATTAGATGTAAAACTTATTGAGTTGAGCATTGCCGATGCAACAATTATTGGTTCTTTAATTACTTTTAACTCAAAAGGTGCTTTAGTTTGTGATTTTATTGATGAGGATTCTTTGAAGATAATAAAGGATCAGGGTTTTGAGGTATGTATTATTAGTGATAAGATTAATGCGGTTGGTAATGATATTTTAGTAAATGATACTGGTGCGCTTGTTCATTCTGAATTAAAAGACAAGACAATTGAAATGATACAAAAAACTCTAAAAGTCCCAGTTTATCGAGGTACAATTGGTAATTTAAACACTGTTGGAATGGCTGCTGTTGTAACAAATAAAGGTCTTCTCTGTCATCCAAAAGCAACAGATGATGAAAAAAGAACTCTTGAGAAGGTTTTTGGAGTAAATGTTATGATTGGTACAGTAAATCATGGATCACCTGTGATTGGAAGTGGTCTTGTGGCAAATTCCAAGGGTGCAATTATTGGTAATTTAACAACTGGAATTGAAATGGGGCGAATTGAAGAGGCTTTGAATCTGTTCTGATATCTATTAAATTTTAATATTTTTATGAAAAAACTTATATACTTATAGCATATTATTGTAATGAATATATATTATAAAAAGGATGATAATATGGTCCATAATACACTATATAGATTTAGTCCTCAGGATGAAAAAATAATTAAGGTTTTTACAGAACTTGGCATGCCAAGAAATCTTGCAAAAACCCTTCTCTATATTTCACAGGTAAAAGAATGTCGTTCTGCTGAGATAGAACATGGAGCAAATCTCAGGCAACCAGAGGTAAGTGTGGCAATGCATGTTCTTCAGCATAAGGGATGGATTAAAAAAAGAGATTTGAAAAAGAAAGGAAAAGGAAGACCCGTCCATTTATATAAATTAACATCCCCGATAACTGAAATTGTAAGTAACTTTGAAAAAGAAAAGATGAAGGAAATAAAAAACGTAAAAGATGATTTAGATCAATTAAAGTCTCTACTTTTAGATAAATAAGAAGAATTATTTAATGAAGATAAGATTGATAATTATTCTATAGTAATTTATTGTTTTTTTAATAGAACGGTCCTCTAGGACCTATTGGACCCCAATACATACTCCACCAAATCTGGTTAGCGATAATTCCTACAACAAACATAATTATAATATAAGCCACTATGGCAACTATAATATATGGAATTTGTTGATCTTTTGGAGTTTCCATTAAAATTGGAATTCCAATATAAAGAATATAAAGACCATAAAGACCTGCTAGTAGAGTAAGAATTGATATTGGTGGATATATTAAAAAAATTCCTGCTAGTAGCCAAGGTGTTGATGAATAAGCAACAAGTTTCATAGCTTGCGTTTTGTTTTCTTTTGATTTAAAAGTTTGAGCAAAAGCATTCAGAATAAATCCAAATACAATAATTCCAATTATAGCTAATATATAATAAACAATTCCAGCACCTATTGCTGGACCTATAAATGTAGTACTATATCCAATTGCTCCATAACCTAAAATAAAACCAATAAGTATTGGTATACCAATAATACCTAGATATAAAATCATATCCATTGTTTCGAATTTTTCTTTTTTTGCTTTTTCAAGTGCTTCTTTCGGTTTTAATATAACAGAAATTGCTTGATTAATAATTTTCATAATATCCATAAATTTCTCCCCACAATAACTTAATTATTTAACAACCTGAAAACTATATTTTATTATTTTAAACTTCTGAAAAAATCATAAAAACATATCATTTCAAGAAATTTTTCTAATCAATTAATGTAGTAAAATTTAAATATAAACACGAAATCGCAGAGAAACATAAAATTAGTGGATAAAAAAGTAATAATTTATTATATATAATTTAGATTTGCTAACTCTACTGATTTTAGTTTGTATATCAGGTTGAAATCATAATGGCTAAATATGATCAAAAGGAACTAGAGAAAAAATGGCAGAAGATATGGCAGGAAATAAAAGTCTACCATTTTGATTTTAACAGCAATAAACCTACCTATAGCATAGATGTTCCACCTCGTTATGCATCTGGACCTCTTCATGCAGGTCATGCAGTTCATTATACTCATATTGATTTTGCGGCTCGATACAAACGAATGAAAAATTATAATGTGTTTTTCCCACTTTGTTTTGATGTAAATGGAATACCAATTGAAGAAAGGGTTGAAAGAAAATTAAACATTACTAGAAAAGATATTGACAGACATGAATTTATAAAACTATGTTCTGAATTTGCTGAAAAAAACATAAAAACAATGACTGACCAGTTCACAATTCTTGGGGAAAGCATGGACCCAACAATTTATTATCAGACAAATGCAGAATATTATAGAAGAATTACACAGATATCATTTATTGAACTATATAATAAAGGCCATATCTACAAGGGAGAATTCCCAGTAAATTGGTGTCCACGTTGTATGACTGCTATGGCTGATGCTGAAGTAACGTATGCAGAAAGAACAACTAAACTTAACACAATAAAGTTCTATTTTAAAGATAATCCACCCGAACAGGTGTTTAAATACCATAGCGTTGGAAAAGACGAGAATGGTGCTTATGTTGAAATTGCTACAACTAGACCTGAAATGCTTCCTTCTTGTCAAATAGTGGCTGTTCATCCAACAGATGAGCGAGCGCCATGGCTCTTAAATCAAATACTTGTTGTCCCGCTTTTTGACAAAGAAGTAAAAATTGTTGAAGATGAATCAGTAGATCCAAATTTTGGAACAGGTATAGTAATGGTTTGTACGGTTGGTGATAAAGAGGATCTAAATTGGGTTTTCAAATATAAACTTCCAATTGAAATGAGTATTGATGAAGAAGGATGCATGACAGATATTTGCGGAAAATACAAAGGGATGAAAATCATTGATGCAAGAAAAGCAGTGATTGAAGATTTGAAGAATAATAATATTTTAATTAAACAAGAGCAACTTGATCAAAATGTAGGTGTATGCTGGCGTTGTAAAACACCTGTAGAATTTGTAAATGCAGAGCAATGGTTTTTGAAAACAACTACCTTTAAACAGATGGTTCTTCAAAAAAGCGATGAGATGCATTGGTATCCGGAATTCATGAAAATCAGACTTGAAGATTGGGTAAATAGTCTCGAATGGGACTGGGTAATTTCTAGACAAAGATATTTTGCAACTCCAATTCCGTTGTGGGAATGTGAAAAGTGTAATGAAGTAGTTCTTTCAAGAATTGAAGATTGCTATATCGATCCAACAATGGATTCTCCACCTGTTGAAAAATGCCCGAAATGTGGTGGAAAACTAATTGGCTGTGAGGATGTTTTTGATACTTGGATGGACTCATCTATTTCACCACTCTATAATACATTTTGGTATAGAGATGATGAAAAATTCAAAAAATTATATCCAATGTCAGTTCGACCTCAAGCTCATGATATAATTCGGACTTGGGCGTTTTATACAATACTAAGATGCAGTTTACTTACTGAAGAAAAACCATTTGAGAATATGATGATGGGTGGTTTTATTTTATCTGAAGACGGAACACCAATGCATGCAAGTCTTGGTAATGTAATTGATCCAATTGAGGTAATAAATGAATATGGTTCTGATGCGTTCAGATGCTATGCAGCAAGCTGTGCGCTGGGTGAAGACAATCCGTTCAGAAAAAAAGATGTCATTCGTGGTGTAAAGCTCCTTAGAAAGATTTGGAACGTTCAACAATTTATTATTAAAATAATTAAGAATGAAAAACCAAAAGAAGTTGAACCAACAGATATTGACAAATGGATTCTAACAAAATATAGTAAACTTGTTAAAAAATGTATAAAACAAATGGACAGATATGATTACTCTCAAACAATGAAAGATGTAGAATATTTCCTTTGGCATGAACTAGCTGATCATTATTTAGAAATGATTAAATCTTCAATTTATGAAAATAGAGATGTCGAAAGTATCAAATTTACACTTTATACAATTGGTCTTGGAATTCTAAAACTCTTTTCACCTTTTATACCTCACATAACTGAGGAAATTTATTCTGAATTCTATAAAAAGTTCGAAGATGTTGAAAGTATTCATATCTCAGACTGGCCAGAATCAATATTAATTGACAATCAAAAAGAAAAATCTGGAGAATTTTTAAAAAGTTATATTTCAAAGATTAGAGCATATAAAAGTGGTCAAGGCATAGCTTTGAATGCTGAACTAAATGCTATTGCAACATACGCTTCAAAAGAAAAAATTGCACTTCTTAAGGCAAATGAATCAATTATTAAATCAACATTAAAATATCCAAAAAAACATGATTTTATTGATAGAAAACCAGATATTGAAGAAAAAATCATAGAAATAAAACCAAATTATTCATTGATTGGACCAAAACTAAAAAATGAAGGTAGAAAAATAATTAAAATAATTAATGAAAATCAGGAAGAATTGATAAATGAAATAGAAAATAAAGGAGATATTCCTTTATCTAAATATTTACCTGCAGGTTCTGCGTTTTCAGATGATAAGTTAATTCAAAATGATTATATAAAAATTATAAGAGATACAAAAATCAAAGGAAAAAAGGATAGCACTATTAAATCATTTGATGATTTCTATTTGGAATTTAGGTGAGTTAATATCAAAATAAAAAAGAAAACAATTAAAAGTTGGATTTACAAATTAATAGTTATTGCAATAGTACTTGCATTAATATTATCTGTTTTTGTGGTTATTATTAGATAAGAAAACTGTTTTGTTTTTCTCGATAGATATTTATATATAACCTTTATTCCTGCCAGCCAGGAACTTATATGGCTAAAAAGGAAGCAACAACTATTAATCGATGGATAATTGTAATCGGAGCAATAATGATTCAACTTGCTTTGGGTGCAATTTATGCATGGTCAGCATTTACTACACCATTACAAGGTAATGAAACAGCAATTTCCGAGTTTGCATTTAATAAAACTCAAACCCAGGCAATTTTTTCAGCAGGTCTTGCAACATTTGCAGTATTTACCATAATCGGTGGTAGACTGCAAAAGATATATGGTCCAAGGAAAATCGCTTTCTTGGGTGGAATTTGTTTAGGTTTAGGATATATTCTGGGTAGTTTTGTTGGTGCTAATTTTCTATTAAAGCTTTTATTTATTGGAATTTTGGGTGGAGCAGGTATTGGACTGGCTTATGTTGTCCCAATAGCAGTTGGAGTAAAGTGGTTTCCAGATAAAAAAGGACTTGTTTCAGGTCTTGCAGTTGCAGGATTTGGATTTGGTGCACTCATATGGATTTTAATGGCAAATCCACCAAGTATTCTTGGTTTTAATGGATTTATTACTCAACAAGCAGGACCCTTATCTTATACAATTGCAAATGTTGATGAAACTTTTAGACTGTATGGAGTTATATTTTTAATTTTAGTAATAATCGGTTCATTTGTTATGATTAATCCACCTGATAGTTGGAAACCTAAAGGATGGAAATCCTTATCTGATAAATCTGAGAACTCAAAAGAATCAAAAAGTTTATTTCCAAGACAAATGCTTAGAACTAGACAATTTTACCTACTGTGGTTAATGTTTTGTATAGGTGCTCTTGCAGGTCTTATGGTCATTGGAAATATACAAAATTTTGCAAAAAATCCGACGGATGGATTCATGGGACATGGTTATAACGTCGTGCAAGCAGTTGATTTTGCAGTAATTGGTGCAGCAGTATGTCTTCCAATTTTTAATGGAATAGGAAGAATAGTTTGGGGACAAGTTTCAGATAAAATAGGTAGAAGAAGGGCACTTTTATCTATGTTTTTATTCCAGGGAATAACTATGATTATTTTCTTTTATTCAACCTCAAATCCATATTTCTTTTACATAATTGCAGCACTCATCGGTTTCAACTTTGGTGGTAACTTTGCATTGTTTCCAGCTGCAACAGCTGACTCTTTTGGTTCAGAAAACGTTGGTTTGAACTATGGCTTTGTATTCATGTCTTATGGCGTGGGAGGAATTGTTGGACCAATTCTTGCCGGAGCTGTTCAGGATGCAGGATTAAGCTTCTTATATGCATTCATTCCTGCAGCAGCAATGTGCTTTATTGCAGCCATATTAGCAATAATCTATAATCCCGAGGTTAAATAAAAAAAATATTTAGATTTCAATAAATTGATATGATGATGATCCTAATCCTATCTCTTCACCAAATTTTATTTGTTTCATTGGGCTAACCTTATTTTCTTTTTCAAAAATGTCTTTTTTAACATTGTTTATCAAATCAAGCGATGCTTTATCAATTGCGACAATATCATCTGAAACGATATAACCGATATCTGGACAAATAATCTTGTTTTTTGTTGGATCACAATCACAGCTTTTTGCAATTCTTTTCAGTTCATTAAGATAAATTACATTTTTATTTTGAACACAGGCTTTTGCAGAACAAGATAATAGATATTGGAAATTTTCGTCTTTGTTTACAATTGCCCCTGTTTCACATGAATCAACACAAACTCCACAACCAAAACATTTTCTGTTACTTATATTCCAAGAATTTTCTTTTACTTTAATTGCTTCAAAGGGACAAACTTCAGCACAAATTCCACAATAGGTGCAAGCATCTTTTTGAAAAACAGGTTTACTGCCATGATGGATATTTCTCTTTGTTTCTTTTGTAACACAACCCATTCCAAAATTCTTTATAGCACCTCCCATACCAGATTGAATATGTCCCTTTAAATGAGTTAATCCAAAGATGTGAGATGCTTCAATAATGTGACTTGCAACTTCATAATTTCTTCCTTCAACTTTAACAAACTTACCATTATCGTCAATAACAACATCACATCCCACTTTTTTCTTTGAAAAACCATGAATTTTTGCAACTTTTTCATATCCTTTTTTTGTACTTCTAAGTCCTGGATAAGCAACTGTAGTATCATAAAGATAAGGTTTTGCATTAACCGATTTTAGGGCATCAACTACTAACTTTGCTAAATCAGGTTTTAAAAAATATTTGTTTCTGATTTCCCCCATATGTAGTTTTATTGGTACCGACTTTCCAGAAAAACTATCAATATCAAAATTTTCAAGAGCATCAAAAAATTTTGTTAAATCTGTAAAAAAGACTACTTTCTTCATCCAACTTTTTTCTCCCATTTCTTTACTTTTACAACAGTTCCAAGTGAACCACCGCTTTTAATTTCTTCGCGAATACGGTTTTCGTGCTCTTTTACATCAAGTGCACGATTTGCAATTTCCTGAGCAGTTTCTTGAGGAACTACAACAACTCCAGAATCATCTCCAATAATCCAGTCATCTGTTTTTATTGTTTGATTACCGCAAATTATTTCTGCACCAATCTCACCAAAACCTTTTGGTTCGCCAGCATTAGATGAAATATGTCTTGAGAAAATTGGAAAATCCATTTTTACAAGGTCATCAAGGTCTCTAACCGCACCATCAATTACCACACCAGCAAGACCTTTTAATTTCGCACTCCAAGTTGCAAGCTCCCCCCAGATAGCAGTTTTACCGCCATTAACATCAACAACTATAATATCTCCTTTTTCAGCCTTATCTATTGCTTCAATTGGTTTTGCCCAATCACCATCTAAGGTTCGAACAGTTAGTGCTTTTCCAACCATATGAAAACCTAGTTTTATTGGTCTGATTCCTTGCATTGCTCCTTGTTTGTGCATTGCATCGGTTATATTTGGTGTAGACACAAGTGAAAAAGCTTTTTTTAACTCTGATTTATCATATTTCTTAAAAAGTTCAGTTTTAATTAATTTTTTTTCAAGTATTGATTTCTTTATCTGTTTTGTTGCATTTTTTACATCCTTTGCTTTTGTTATTGCTCCACCAACAATAATTATACTTGCACCAGCTTTAACAATATCTGCGGTTGTCTCACTATTAATTCCACCGGCAACAGCAATTGGGACGTTTGTATGTTTTACTAAAGAAGAAAGGGTTTCAAGTGGTGTTTTACCAGTCATTTGTTCATCAATACCAACATGTATGCACAGATAATTTACTCCCATCTTTTGTAGTTCTTTTGCCCGATTTATCTTATCTTTTACCCCGATAAGATCAACCATCAACTTAGTTCCATATTTTCTAGCTGATTTTAAGGCTTCAATAATCGTACTATCATCAGCTACACCAAGAATACATACAATATCTGCCCCTGCTTTTGCAGCCATTTCTGTTTCAAATGCACCTGTATCCATGGTTTTCATATCAGCAACAAGTGTTTTTTCCGGAAAAGTCTCTTTTAGTTTTCTTACTATTTCCATTCCCTCGCTTTTTATAAGTGGAGTTCCAGCCTCTAACCAATCTGCTCCTCCATCAACTGAATCCTTTGCAATAGCTATCGCTCTGTCTTTATTCAGAAGATCTAGTGCTACTTGCAATAAGGGTTTCATCAAACCAGGAATAAATACTTTTTATTTATAAGTTATCGGCTAAAAAAGGTCTTTCTACCAAAATTCTTATATTTTAAGTAATCATATTATCCATGCCAATAACACGAACCTCAATTCTGTTTTTGGTAGCGGTGCATCAAATGAGCGGGATAATATCCCGTTCAAAACCGCTTAATAATTTTTTAACTTCTTTTATACACATTCATCTTTTCCTCTGTCATCATATGTACCTTGAGATAAGCCTTCAACATGCCATCTATAATTAAGGTTCTTGTCCAGTTTCTCCAAACGTCGCATTTCCTCACCCATATCAGACCAAACCTTTCTTGTTTCATCTGATAACCATTCACCAAGAATTCTCAATCTAGCAATATTTTCTTTACATTTAATTATCTCAAAAGTAGTTTCTTCAAAAGTCATATCCCTTAATCTTTTCTTTTACTCTTTCAATTAAAATTTCTGGGGTTAAATCAACCTTTTCAAAAGGGTTTTCAGGTAATCCCTTGTAAACTGCGTATATATTCATGTATTCGATTTTTTTATGTTCTAGGTATGTTTCCTTTGATATTGGTTCAAATTGAACTGTGGTTCCTTTACAATTGGTTATATTGGATATTTTTTCAGGTAATAAGCGATAAATTTCTGGATAAATTGTATTCCACGCCTTTTCAAAGATTTCAGCTCGTTCTTTGCGTTGTATTTGTTCTCTAATGATTTTCATTCCCTTATCCCAGATTTGTGACCCTTTGATATTATGTTTTTTTAAAAAATCTCTATCATATGGTTTAATAGTAACAGCAAATACTTGTCTTGGTATATCCTGTGTTAATTTTGTCATATAAAGTCCTTATATGAATGTAACACACAGGTTAGTAAAGAATTTTTTGAACTTAACATGAAAATCAAAGATTTTTTTCCTTTTTCTTAGATTCCCCGGATTCAACTTCCATTAAAACAAACCGAAGTGCAGTTATTAACTCATTTTTATCAATATTTGGAGCAATAAAATAATCAATCCAACTATGGTCTTCATCTTCATAAATTTCCAGTAATTTCCTCATATTAAAAAGAATATTAAAGAAAGTAATAAATGATTAGATTTACCAAAAGCTCTATATTAAAAGGTTCAGCAGTCTTTCCAGCAATGGGAAACGTTCCAGGAACCATTGATACCATAAAATTGACGATGTTCTTGTTCTTGGAATAGTAATCTCAAACTCAGACCAATCACTCTCAGCACCACATATATCCTTTGCTTTAGCTTTTATGATATATGTTCCTTGTTTTGACCACATATGTGTTAGTACTTTTTCGGTTCCAGATGGAACATATTCAGTCCAATCCGTTATTTTGTCATCACCCCAGTCAACAAAATAGCTAACATTATGACCTTCATAATCAGTAGCAACAAAAATATAATCATATCCAACCATTGTTTTCCCAGTACTTGGACCATCTATAATTGGTACATCCGGAGGTGTATTTTCACCTGTGGTAAACTGCCATACAGGACCATGTGTAGATGCACCATGCTCATCCATTGCGATAACCTGCCAATAATAAGTTGTTTCAAAATCAAGTGTTCCAGGGTCAAAGAATGTCTCATTGTGATTATCAGAAACAAGATTCACAGGTGGATTAACAACATCAAGATACACATCAAAGGTTACACTATCACCATCAGGGCCATCACACTCCCAACCTAGATCAGCTTCAACATCTACATCAATAGCACCATCCTCTGGTTATGGATTACTAGGAATTTTCGGTGGATTATTAAAATATGAACCAGTAATAAAATCCCAAATAGGTCCTTCGGTTGAAACACCATGTTCATCCCATGCAACAATTTTCCAATAGTAATGTGTATTATATTCCATTGTATCAG
>LSSG01000050.1 GCA_001595915.1 Thermoplasmatales archaeon SG8-52-3 | reverse complement strand
GCCACCTGGAATATGCCCTGCATTTTATGACACAACACCAAGCGATGTTAATAAAATTGTTACAGCAGATATCATAGTATCATTTGGTTCACCAGCTATGGAACCATGGCTGGGAGATTTACTTGATTATAATCCTACAGGTGATTTAATTGAATGTAAGGATTTAGGAGAATGGAACTATCCATCAGGTGCAAAAATCTACATTGAATATCTAGAATCCGAGTTTAGAAATTTATATCCAGAACTAAATGATTCAATTAAATCAAATTCAAAAGAATACATAGATAAAATTGATGCAAAGTTTGTAGAGCTTCAAAATAAAATAAAAAATAATAGTTATCTTGATAAAAAAGTCATTTGTATGGGATGGCTTAAGGACCTAATTGAATTCCTTGGATTGAATGTTACATATTCATATGGACCTCCACAAGGACTTTCCTTGAAAGATGAACTTGATGTGATAAATGCTGCTTCTTCAAATGATGTCTATGCAGTTATAGATAACCTTCAAAGTGGAACAGATTTTGGAGCAAGAGTTGCTTCAGAATCAGGTGCAAGCCATGTAATTTTTACAAATTTTCCAGATGCAATACCAGGTACAAAGACATATTTAGATATGGTAGCCTATAATGTTGATCAGTTAGTCAAAGGTATTGCAACATACGAATACAAGAAAGGCGAACTAGCAGAATTAGAAAGCCAAGTATCTAATTTAGAACTAGAGAGAAATTTATTTTTAATATTAGCAGTAATTTTTATAATTCTAACATTGACTTTTTTAATAATGTATAATAAAAAATAATGGTGATAATATTGAATGAAGACTTAAATTGCTAATGAAAAGCTTGGAAAAAATCCTTTTAGCAAAAAAGCTCAGGTCTGGACAGATGCAAAACCACCGATGTCCTGTATAATCGATGGCATACAGATGAGCTCTGGTTGTACAATAGGAAAGGGTAACTTAACTATATTATCAGGTAAATTACCAAAAGTGCGTTTCTCAAATAATGAAGGAAAACAAGTTGAGATACTTCTTAGAGAGTCTATAAAAAATGATATTGATACTACCGTAAATGAAGAAAACATTATTGCTTATTCTGAGGAACTTTTTCAAAAACCTGATACTGAACTTTTTGAAATTCTTTGAGAATATATGAAAAAAAACTCAAATTTAATTGAACTAGTAAATATTGAAACTGTATATGAAGGGGAAAGATTACCAGTCATTTATGATGTTAATTTAAAAGTAGAACCAGGAGAATTTATATCTATTATTGGACCAAACGGTGCTGGAAAAACTACACTCTTGGAAACAATAAATGGTCTTCTTACCTATTCCAAAGGAAAAGGTTTTGTTTTTGGAAAGGAAATAAAAAAACATAAATCAGAAATAAGAAAAGAAATTGGGTATGTAATTCAGAATTTTGAGATGGACCCTTTAGCTCCTTTCCTTTGTAAAGATATTGTAATGTCTGGAAGAACTGGAAAAATAGGAACATTTAGATTTGCAAGAAAAAAGGATTGGGACAAAGTATGGTATAGTATGGGTTTAGTGGGAATGATAGATTTTGCAAATAGACCAATTGGTAAACTTTCAGGTGGAGAATTTCAAAAAATTTTACTATCAAGGGCTCTTGCACAAAACCCAAAATTGCTTCTTTTAGATGAACCATTCTCAAACCTTGATTATGCTTCTCGAAAACAAGTAGAAACCCTTTTAAATAGAATTCATGAGAAAAATAATATTACAATTTTAATTGTATCCCATGATTTAAATTTTGTACCCTCTAGATGTAAGCGTATAATTGTTCTTGAACATGGTAAAATTATAATGGATGGTAGTAGGGAAAAAATCTTGAAATCAGAAATCATAAATAGCATTTTCAACGGAAATGGAGGAAAGATATGATTGATTTTCCTTCAACTCTTTTAATTACTTCAATTCTTGGTGCACTTCTTGCAGGATTTGCTTGTTCAACAACGGGTGCATTTGTCGTTAGAATGAATCTTTCATCAATTGGATACCTAATGTCTCATGCTGCTTTTGCAGGTGCTGCTTTTGGTTTGATGATTTCTATTGACCCGATAATTGGAGCAATTTTCTTTTCTTTTGGAATCTCACTAGTATTAGGACCTCTTGCTGAAAAGGCACGTCTTGAAAGCAACATTGTAATTGGTTTTCTTTTTTCTTTTATGATTGCTCTTGCATTTATTTTTCTAAATTTTATTCCTGGAACTGCTGCAAGTGCAAGAGCACTTAGAATTTTATGGGGAAGCATATTTTCAGTAAGTACCACTGATTTATTTCTACTTTCAATATTTTCTTTTATAATAATTGTTTTTGTGGTTATTTTTTATAAAGAACTTATTGCTATTATGTTTAATAGAAAACTTGCAGAGTCATCTGGAGTTAACACTAGACTTTATTATTTCGCAGTTTTGTTTTTAACAGGCATTGCTGTTTCATTATCAATTAGAATTGTGGGAGGACTTCTTGTTTTTGCATTAATTATTAATCCAACATCTACTGCATATCAATTCTTTTTTGATTTTAAAAAAATCTTTATATTTTCTCCAATAATTGGAATTGTTAGTTGTCTTGTTGGTTTTTGGTTATCTCTTATTTCTGATTTCCCGATTGGTGCATCAATTGTTCTAATATCAGCAATAGTTTTCACAATCGCAATAATATTTTCGCCAAAAAGAAAGAAAGGAAAATCAAAAATTAAAAAGGTATTAGCTTAAATAACTATTATTTCGTCTCCTTTTTTGATAAATAACCAATTCCGATATTTGTTAGCTCAACAGTATTAAAATCTGTATATTGAAGCATTTCCATCTGGGAAAGTTTGCTTATTATTCTATTTAACTCATCTCTACCAATTTTTAGCATGTGCATTGCTGTTTCTGCATCCATATCTCGTTCAAGTAACAATTTAAGTAGCTTGTATTCCTTTTCATAAATACTTGCTTCTTGCTCAATTTCACGAGGATCAACATCAATATAACCAGAAAGTCTCTCAACATAATTTTGTATGATTCTATCAAGATTAAGTCTATCTAAAACATTTCCTGCTTTATCATACAAGGTACAATATTTACTACCTGGCTCATGTTTCCAATGGGAAACATTGTTCCAAGTATAACCAATTAAATTTTCAGGTCTTCCATGATTAAATTTACCTGTTCTTGTAGCTTCAGCAATCGATTTTTTTCTTTCTCTTCTTTGAAAAGCATAATGTTGTTCGAGCTGTAACTGTCCAAGATCAACGTCACAATCAGATACCATTCTTGTTATTTCTTTACCTGCAATCTCTTTTAATTCAGATACAAAATAAAGACCTGCCTCTGAGTTCATATCATTATAAACGACTCTTATCAATGCCTCAATTGCTTTTCCTACCAAAGCAGGATTAATGGAATCAATATCTGAAGATATACTAACAGCAAATCCTTGATCAGCACTATCATTTTTATTTATTTCAACAAGTTTTAAAAAATCATATTTGCCTTGTAATGTTTTAATTGTAGAACCAATTGATTCATCTGCAAATTTTGAAGAGGTTCTTCTACTTGCGACGTTATAAATAGCAGTAAGAATAGCCTCTAGTAAAATTGAATTTTTTAATTCCACCATCCTAACTCACTTAAATTGAACTGATTCAATTAGAGAATACATGATTTAGTTTTTTTGGTTTTCTATGTTTCCAACTTCCTTTGTGATAAGCATAGCTTGCAAGAAGAGGAAAAGTAATTGTTGCTTCACCAAATACCATTTGTTCTAAACCTTGTTCAACCTTTCCCCAGGAGCTTGCCTCTTTAAATGTTGAACCAGATAATGCGCCATCTCTTTCATCGGCTACTGTCAATTGTATAGCATATTTATGCATTGGAGCGTTAACACCTAATATATCTGCTGCAACAACAACATCCTGAACAAAGTTTTTTGGTACTCCTCCTCCAATCATCAATAGCCCAGTATCCTTTGAGTTTATTTTTAGTTCAGTCAGTTCTTTGAAATCTTTTACAGAATCAATTGAAATATGATCTTTTTTTTCTGTTTGATGATGAACAAGACCAAATCCCGCGCTTGAGTCAGAAAATGCGGGACAAAAGATTGGAACTTCTTTTTTATATGCAGCAAGAACAAACGATTCAAAATTTTTGCAATTTTTATCAAGATATTTACCCATTTCTATAATAAACTCCCTTGAAGAATATGTCTTTGGTTTCATTGAATCAGCAATTTTCTTTATAGTATTGTCACAATCTCTTAGATTTTCTTCGTCTATGAATGTATCATATATTCTATCTATCATCAATTTTCTTAGCTTATTATCATCTGCATTTATAAATCCTTTATAATGATAGAAACCTAGACCTTCAAAAAAATCCTGGTCAACTACAATTGCGCCAGAGGATACAATAATATCAATCATATTAAAATTGATTAAATCAATTATTATTTTTTTTAAACCTGCACTAACAAGAGAACCTGCCAGACAAAGTATATTTGTACATTTATCATCTTTAAGCATCTTATCATAGATTATACATGCTCTTGCAAGATTTCTAGATTGAAAAGCCATTTTTTCAAATGATTCGATTATTGGTATACTATTGAATGTTTTAATATCGATATGTTTAATTTTTTCTTTTAATAGTTTACTTTTTTCTTTATTCATATTAAAATCCAAAATCGTTATTTCTATATAGTTTTTCAATTTTTCCACAGTAAAATTTAAACCATTATTTATTCTACCTGATTTTCTTATGCATGAATGGGCACTAGCCGAATCAATACTTTCTACAGCACTAAATGCAGCTGAAAAAGAAAAAATAAAAAAAATCAAAGAAATAGTTGTTGGTCTTGGTGAATTACAACAGGTCGAACAGGATATTTTTGAGTTTGCTTTAGGTGAATTAGTTAAAGATCAACCTGAAATTCTTAAAGATGTGAAAATTAAAATAAAATCTGAAAAAAGTAATTTTGTTTGTAATAATTGCCAAAATCATTGGTCATTTGATGATTTAAAAAAAGGAATAAATGAGGATGAATCTGAAGCAATTCATTTTATACCCGAAGTTGCTCTTGTTCATAGTCGATGTCCAAAGTGTGGAAGTCCAGATTTTGAGATTACAAAAGGCAGAGGAGTTTCAATACTTTCAATAAAAGGAGTAAAATAAAATGATCTCCGAATTAGAAAAAAAGGAGATTGATCAAAATACTCATGCAAATAATTTGATTAATAATCTAAATTTATTACAAGAATATTTAGATGGTTTAATTTCAAAAAATGAAACATATAGATATAATTGTTTTAAAGTGCTTTTTTCTGTTTCTGAAAAAAAACCAGATATAATATATCCATATTGGGATTTTTTTATAAATCATCTTGATAGTAAAAATAGCTATCATAAAATGTCTGCAGTTTTAATCTTAGCTAATTTAACTGCAGTTGACACTGAAAAGAAATTTGAAACAATTTTTGAAAAATTTTATGACAATTTAAAAAGTGAAAAAACAATAGTTCCAATTTATGTAATTAAATCGTCAGGTAAAATTTTAAAATTCAAACCAAATCTAGAAGGAAAAATTACTGATTTGTTAATCAATATTGAAAAAATACATCAAGGAAAACAAATCGAGCTTTTAAAATCGGCTGTTATTGAATCTTTTACTGAATTTTTTCCTAATTCAAAAAATAAATTGGAAATTATTAATTTCGTTCAGGAACAAATTAAAAGTTCAAGTCCAAAGACTAGAAAGATTGCAAAAGATTTTCTAAAAAATTTTGTGGGGAAATAAAAATTATGGATCCTAGACTCAGTGTAATTGATAAAAGACTTTCAAAAATTAAAAAAATAATTGCTGTTGCTAGTGGAAAAGGAGGAGTTGGAAAAAGCCTGGTTGCTTCATCACTAGCATTAAACCTTTCAAGAAAAGGGAATAAGGTCGGACTTTTAGATCTTGATTTGTATGGGCCCTCTTCCCACATTATTCTTGGTGTAAAAAATTACAAATTTCCAGAAGAGGAAAAGGGGATCATCCCTCCAAAGATTGATGGGATAAACTTCATTTCAATTGTTTACTATACCGAAGATAAACCTTCTCCTTTTAGAGGAATAGATATTTCTAATATTATTATTGAAATTCTTGCTATAACCCAATGGGGTGAATTAGACTTTCTTGTTATTGACATGCCTCCTGGTATTGGTGATGAAACTCTTGATGTTATAAGACTTATTAAAAAAAGTGAATTTTTGATTGTAACAACACCTTCTATAGTATCAATGGGTGCTGTTAATAAGCTTCTTAGAATTTTAAAAGAACTAAATTTACCAATTATTGGCATAATTGAAAATATGAAAATGAAAAAATCAAATTTTGTAAGAAATTGTATTTTTGATCTAAATTTAGATTATCTTGGGGATATTTCATTTGATAAAGATATAGAGGAATCAATTGGTCATACAGATAAATTATTGAAATCTAATTTTATGAATGATTTTGATAAAATTATTAAAAAATTTATCTAGTTTAATATGAAAGGTAGCTATGTTCTATTAATAAAATTAAATGAGAATATTACTATTCATATTGGTAAATTGGGAAAAATATATTTTTGTAAAGGATTTTATGTATATATTGGTTCAGCACTTAATAGTCTTGAATCTAGATTAAATAGGCATCTTAGAAAAAATAAGAATATACATTGGCATATTGATTATTTTTTGAACGCTGCTAAAATTATAGATATATATTACAATGAAAATTTAGTTAAGGATGAATGTGTAATTGCAAATAACTTTGAAAAAAAATTACTTAACATAAATGATTTTGGTAGTAGTGATTGTAAATGTAAAAGTCATCTCTTTTATGGTAATTTTAAAGATATAATTAGTATAATTAAGAAATTGAAAATGAATAAATATAGATTTGATGAAAACACTTAAACACTTTTTTCATATATAGTTTATCGGGGAGAATATGACTGCTGTTATTTACTCCACTATAGGAGATATTGAAGATGCAAGAAGAATTGCACATACATTAGTTGAAGAAAAATTAGTTGCCTGTGTAAATATAATTCCAAGGATTGAGTCTGTATATAGATGGGAAGGAAAACTTGAAGAAGACGAAGAATGCATTTTTATCGCAAAAACTAATGATGAAAATATTGATAAAACAATAACAAGAATTAGATCTCTTCATCCTTATGAGTTACCTGATATTATAGTAATTCCAATAATAGGTGGTCTTAAAGAGTATCTTGAATATATTTCTAATGAAACATTATGAAATTTTTATCTCTAATTTCAAGTGGTATTGATTCTCCAGTTGCATCTTATTTGCTTTCAAAAAAAGCAGATGAAATGATACTTGTTCATGGAGATATTAAACCTTTTACAGATAATAGAGAAATTGAAAATTTCACTCATCTTGTTAGTCATCTTAAAAAGATAATTAGTTGTCCAGTGAAAACTTATGTTATTTTACATGGTTATAGTCTAAGTGAATTTAAACAAAATTGTAATAATAAATACACATGTGTTTTTTGTAAACGAACTTTGCTTCGGTATGCTGAAAAAATCGCTGAAATAGAGGATGCTGACGCAGTAATTATGGGAGACTCTCTTGGTCAGGTCGCCTCGCAGACTCTTCAAAATATTAGAGTGGTTGATAAAGCTGTGAATATCCCAATTTTAAGACCTCTAATTGGTCTTGATAAAGAGGATGTTGTTAGAATTGCAAAGGAAATTGGAACATTTGAAATATCTATTTTACCAACAGATGGTTGCAGCGCTGTTCCTTATAAACCATCAACAATGGCAAAATTAGAAAAGATTTTAGAAGAAGAAAATAAAATAAATGTAAATGACTTAGTAAAAAAAGCAATAGAAATGTCTAAAATCCTTAAAATTTAATTGTTTTTTTACAATTTATTAAAATTATACCGAATTTTTATTAAAATTATAGCATTAATTATTAATTTGGTTATAATATTTCATTGAAATTAGTGTTAATTTGATGCTAAAAACAGGTAAAAATCAAAAAGTTTATATATCAAGTAAGTATACTATATAATGTAGGTTTTTATTTTGGAGATACAATATATTGTATCTTATGGCCCACTGGAGAGTGTTGGATGGAATGCCCTTACTGCCACCATGTTGAGACTAAGGTAACTGACTCCCGCGATACGGGAACGTTATCGATCAGAAGAAGAAGGGAGTGTCTCAAATGCAATAAACGTTTCACTACTTATGAATACATTGAATTAACCCCTATATATGTTAAAAAGAAAGATGGACGTTTAGAGAAATTTGACAGGAATAAAATAAAAAATGGAATAATGAAGGCATTAGAAAAACGTCCAATTGATTCTGAAAAAATTGAAGAAATTATTGTATCAATTGAAGAAAAAATTAGAAGAATAGGAAAGGAAGAAATTGAAAGTAAAGAAATCGGAGAATTTGTGATGAATAAACTAAAAGAAGTCGACCATGTAGCATATATCAGGTTTGCTTCTGTTTATAGATCATTTACAGATTTATCAAGTTTTGAAAAAGAGGTTAAAAATTTAATAAATCAAACCACAGGAGATGTAAAAAAATGATACGGAAAATAATGAAAAGAGATGGGAAAATTTCAGATTTTAATCCAATAAAAATAACAAACGCAATTTGGAAAGCAGCTCAAGCTGTAGGCGGGAAAGATTACAAGAAAGCAGGAGAACTCACTGATAAGGTTCTACAAACACTTGAAAAAGAACTGAAAAAAGGCGAAATACCAACAGTTGAACAAGTACAAGATATTGTTGAAAAAACCCTAATTGAAGAAGGTCACGCTAAGACAGCAAAAGCTTATATTCTTTATAGAAAACAGCATCAGGATATTCGTGAAATTGGGGGTCTTTTAAAGGATATTGATGTGGTAGATGGATATCTCAGTATGATGGATTGGAAGGTTAATGAAAATAGTAACATGAGTTACTCACTTCAAGGTCTAAATGTTTATGCAACTGAAAATATTGTATCTCATTATTGGTTAAATAAGATTTATCCACCAGATATTGGGGAAGCTCATATACATGGAAATTTACATATTCATGACCTAGGGACTCTTGGAGCTTACTGTGTTGGTTGGGACTTGAAAGATATACTTCTTCTTGGTTTTAGAGGAGTATCAGGAAAAATTGAAAGTAAACCTGCAAAGCATTTTGGAACAGCAATGATGCAGATTGTAAACTATTTGTATACGCTTCAGGGGGAAGCGGCAGGAGCTCAGGCACTATCAAATTTCGATACATTGCTTGCTCCTTTTATTAGATATGATAATCTTAATTATGAACAGGTAAAGCAAGAGATGCAGAAATTCTTATTTAACATGAACGTTCCAACAAGAGTTGGTTTTCAGAGCCCATTTACAAATATAACATTAGATCTCACTGTACCTAGTTATATGATTGATGAGCCAGCAATTATCGGCGGAGATTTAAAAGATGACAATTATAGCGATTTTACAAATGAAATGGATATGATAAACCATGCATTTGCAGATATAATGTATGAAGGCGATGCAAAAGGAAGACCATTTACATTCCCAATCCCAACATATAATATTACAAAGGATTTCAACTGGAACAACGATGGACTTGATCCTGTCTGGGAAATGACGGCAAAATATGGGATTCCATACTTTTCTAATTTTATAAATAGTGACATGAAACCAGAAGATGCAAGAAGTATGTGTTGTAGACTCAGACTCTCCAATAGAGAACTTCGAAAAAGGGGAGGCGGCTTATTTGGAGCAAATCCAAAGACGGGTTCTATTGGAGTTGTTACAATAAACCTTCCTCAAATAGGATATCTTGCAAAAGATGACAATGATTTTTTCCAAAGACTAGATCAAGTTATGGATCTTGCTAAACAAAGTTTGGAAATTAAAAGAGAGATGATAGAAAATCTAACACATAGTGGTCTGCACCCATATTCACGATTTTATCTTCAGGATGTAAAAAAGACCTTTGGTGAATATTGGAAGAATCATTTTTCAACAATTGGTCTTATCGGTATGAATGATGCGCTTCTTAATTTTATGAACAAAAGTATTGGTGACAAGGATGGAAAAGCCTTTGCAGAAAAAGTGCTTGATCATATGCGTGATAAAATAGCAAATTATCAGGAAGAAACAGGAGATATATTTAATCTTGAGGCAACACCAGCAGAGGGTGCATCTTACCGCCTTAGTCGAGTTGACAAGTCGCAATATCCAGATATAAGAATATACAATCAAGAGAAATACAATGGTGGAAATGGAGGAAAAGGTGTTCAACCGTATTATACTAACTCCACACAACTTCCTGTAGGTTATACAAATGATGTATTTGAGGCATTAGATCTTCAAGACTCATTACAATCAAAATATACTGGTGGAACAGTTCTTCATATATTTCTTGGCGAGGAAAACCCCTCTTCAAAAGCAGCAAAAAAACTTATTAGAAAGGTAGCAGAAAACTATACATTACCATATTATACATTAACACCTACATTCAGCGTTTGTCCTGAACATGGTTATATATCTGGTGAGCATCAAACTTGTCCAACCTGCCAAGGACAAAATAAAACGATACCATGTGAAGTATATTCAAGAGTTGTTGGTTACTTGCGTCCTGTTAGTCAATGGAATCTTGGTAAGCAACAAGAATTCAGCGACAGAAAAATGTTCAATATGATGGAAAAGAAAGTTATGGTTACCAAATGAAGATTGGAGGAATTCAAAAAACATCGCTTTTGGATTACCCAGATGTTATTTCTGCAATAGTTTGGACAATTGGATGCAACTTCAGATGCCCATTTTGTTATAACAAAGATATTGTTCTTGGAAATGTTCATTTAATACCAGAAAAAGAAATTATCTCTTTTTTAAAAAAAAGAAAAGGATTGATTGAAGGCCTGGTAATTACTGGTGGAGAACCTTTTTTACAAAAAGACTTATCTGATTTCTGTGAGAAAGTAAAAAAATTGTCTTATTTAATAAAAGTAGATACTAATGGTATGTATCCTAAAGAATTAAAGAAACTTCTTGAAAAAAATCTTATTGACTATATTGCTATGGATATAAAAGCCCCAAAAAAAAAATACGAAAAGCTTACAAATATTAAGTTAAACATAAAAAAAATTGAAGAATCAATTAAACTTTTACAAAATTCAAAAATTGATTATGAATTTAGAACAACCTTTGTACCTAAATTACTTTCAAAAGATGATATTATAGAAATTGCTAAATGGCTTGAGGGGTCCAAGAAATTCTATTTACAACAATTTAAGCCAAACATTCCACTTATTTCTGGTAAACTTGAAGATTTTATACCATATACTAAAAAGGATTTAGTAGATACCTTAGAAGAAATTAAATCATATTTTGATATATGTCAATTAAGAGGTATTTGATGATTGTAAATGATGATATATTAAATGACATGAATCTTGCACGTAAAATATTATCATCTGAAGATTTTTCTATTGTAGTAGTTCGTGACGAAAAAATATTAAGTCATAAAAAAGGAGATGGGATAAAACCAATACTTAAGATAATTGATGAATTGGGTGAAGAAATTAAGGGAACAGTTATTGGAGATAGAATTCTTGGGAAAGCATCAGCTTTTCTTTGTAGATATTCAAAAGTAAATGGGGTCTATACACCTCAGGCAACTAAAACTGCAATCGCAATTCTAATTATTGGTGGAATACCATGTCAAGCCGATGAGATGATACCATTCATAAAAAATAGAAGCGGCGATGGTTTATGTCCATTTGAAAATATGTTACAAAATGTAGAATCACCAGAGGAAGCATACAATATTTTAAAAGATAATGTAATTATGGATTGACATGCAATTTGAATTAGCAATTATTGGAGCTGGAGCCGCAGGATATACTGCAGCAATATATGCTGTTCGTTCAGGTATTAAAACCTTAGTTTTAGAGAAAGGTTTAGGAGGCGGACTTGCAAATGTGTCACCAAAGATTGAAAATTTCCCAGGTTTTGAATCTATTTCAGGTATGGACTTAATGGAAAGGATGAAGAAACATGCAAGTAAATATGCAGATATTCATTTTAATGAGGAAGTTAAAAAAATTGAAAAATTAAAGGATAAATTCAAAATTACAACAGATAAAAAAACATATGATGTAAAAGCAATTATTCTTTGTACAGGTACACATTATAGAAAATTAAATGCTCCAGGTGAAATGGAGCTTACTGGTAAAGGAGTTTCTTATTGTGCAACATGTGATGGATTCTTTTTTAAGGGTAAAAAGGTAGCAGTAATAGGTGGGGGTAACACTGCACTTATTGAATCAATTTTTCTGAAACAAATTGGTAGTAAAGAAGTATATGTACTTCATAGACGTAATAGATTACGTGCTGAAAATTCCTATAAAGATGAGGCTATTGATAAAGGGGTGAAAATAATATATAATACTCATGTGGAATCAATTAAAGGAGATCAAAATGTGAAATTTCTTGAGATTCATAATGTAAATACCGGTGAAAAATCAAAACTCAATGTTGATGGAGTTTTTATTTCAATTGGAGAAGAACCAATAAATTTCTTGGCAAAAGAATTGGGTGTTGCTCTTGATGAAAAAGGCTTTGTAAAAGTCGATATTAAGCAAAGAACAAATGTAAAAGGAGTTTATGCTGCTGGTGATATAACAGGGGGATTGAGACAGGTTATAACTGCCTGTGCAGAAGGAGCAATTGCTGCTTTGAGTTCTACCGAAGTTTTAGGTAAGCAATACCCTTATTGAAGTCTCTTTATAACTATTTTTTTGCATAATTATATTTAATACTCCACTTAGGCAAATATTTTATTAATTTTATTATATAATTTTTATTTATAATTTTAAAATTTCTTGTTAAATTTTAGTTAAGAAATATTTAGACAACTACTGTAAAGAAACTAGGTAACAATTGTACAAAAACACGTTAATAAGGGAACTTACAAAACTTGATGTAAATAGGTGGGAAAAATGAATATAATATTTGGAAAAAAAATCACAAGAAAATTGATATCATTACTAACTGTGTATTGTCTTCTATCAATATTGATAATTTCAGCAATAACAGTTAGTGCATGTCACCATACTGTTGGAACATTTGAAGAAGATTTTGAGACCTCAAAAGATTCCTTTTTTAAAGGCGAAATCATATATGGACTTGGACAAGCTTTTGGATATAATTATTTGTTAAAATTAAGAATTCGAGATCCTGATGGAAATGTTGTTTACTATTCAAATGAATCAAAATATATTGTTAATTGTTCTTTTTTATTAAATGATTCAGCAAAAATAGGAACTTGGAATATTCAACTAGGAATTTTTAAATGTGGCTGGCAGTGGACAATAAGTTCTGATAGAATTTCTTACTTTACAGTAAGTAATGCAAATTTTACTCTTACAATTAATATCAATGGAAATGGATCAGTAATAAAAGACCCCGATAAGACATTTTATTCATATGGTCAAGTTGTAAATGTTTCTGCTGTTGCTGATTTGGGTTGGAACTTTAACAATTGGACTGGAGATATAGAATCTAGTATAAATCCTGAAAGTGTTTTGATGGATAGTAATAAATTAGTAAACACAAATTTTGTTCAGGATAAATACATTTTAACAATTAATATAACTGGTAATGGTAGTGTTTTAATTTCACCAAATCTATCATATTATCTATTTGGATCTGTTGTAAATTTTACTGCACAACCAGACGAAGGTTGGAATTTCGATAGTTGGGAAGGAAATCTATCAGGTAATGAAAATCCGATATCAATATTAATAGATGATAATAAAAATATCACTGCAGTTTTTTCTGAACAAGAAACATTGTTCACATTACATATAAACATTGATGGAAATGGAGTAGTTGATATAGATAATTATGGCCCCTATCATTTTGGTGATATAGTAAATCTTACAGCAATTGCTTCTGAAGGAAGCAAATTTGATCATTGGAGTGAAGATTTAAGTGGAAATAACAACCCAGCATCAATTAATATTACTGAAAACAAAAATGTCACAGCCCATTTCAAGATAGTAAAAGAAGAAAATGGAGGTGGTGGCAATGGTGGCGGGGGAGTTATACCTACATCTACTAAAATATCTAACAAACCTCCAATCGCGGATTTATCAGGTGGAGAACCATACATTGGTTTTATAAATGAGGATATTGAATTTAACGCCTCATTAAGCTATGATTCTGATGGTCATATTGCTGAATGGTTCTGGAACTTTGGAGATGGAACAACAGCATTAGGTGAAACTGTTAAACATAATTATTCAACCCCAGGAGATTACAGTGTTATATTAATTGTAACAGATGACAATGGTGCAAGTGATACAGATTTATCGACTGCTGTTATCACAAAACCAAACCATCCACCATCAAAACCAAATGTCAGTGGACCAACTGAAGGATTGGTAGATATTGAATATGAATTTTCAATATTTTCAATTGATGAAGATGATGATGAAATAAAATATACGGTTGACTGGGGTGATGGAAAAATAAATGAAAGTATCTATCTTAAATCTGGAGAACCCTTTAATGTAATTCACAAATGGACAACACCTGGAAATTACAAAATAAACATTTCAGCAGATGATAATGATACAGTCGTGACAATTGATATTACAATTATTCTTGATGAAGAAGATATTCCTGAACAAAACAATATCTTAATAATAATCATCATGATAATCGGGCTTTTATTGGTTTTACTTTTCCTCATACTTTCAAAACCTAAAAAAGAAAAAAAAGAAGAAAAAACAAATAAAAAATAGTTTTTTCTCTCTATTTTTTTAGTTTTTAAAAAATCTTTTTATTTTATTAGTAACATTTATATTTTAATCTATTATTCAATCCTTCAATATTTGGAGGAGGAAGATAGAATTAAGTACAAATTATTAATAGTTCCTGGTTACATCATAGGAATGTTATGTTTACTTGTAATGACCTATAGAACATTTATCGCGTTTTTAAGTGATAGTAAATCAATTTTAATACACATAAATAAATTTGGCGAACAATATTTAGATTTATTTGCTTTATTAATCATTTGGATTATTTCAATAGTAGGACTAATCATTCTTTTTTTAATGTTGAAGGAAGAAATAACTTTTAGAAATATTTTTTATAAATCCGAAAATAAATCTATTCCAGAACAAAATAAGCCAATTTTAGATTTAGATGATAATTTGAATATCAATCTTGATAAAAGTGAAATAAAAGGAGTAATTATTAAACCAATAAGGACTTTTAAAGAAGAAATCAATTTTAAAGATTGATGATATTTATATAAAAAATTAATATTAAAACAGGATTTAATACTCAATTTCTAATTAAGATTTAGAATTTTTAAAAAAGTTGTCTTTTAAGATAGTCTTAAATATTATTTCTATATTGGTTTGTTAAAAAATAAAAGGAAAATATGTTATATGTATAGAGACAATAGAGGTAGAGGGTTCAATAGAGGCCCTCGAGAAATGCACGAAGTAACATGTGCAGATTGTGGGAAAACAACTGAAGTTCCTTTCAAGCCAGACGGTACAAGACCTGTCTACTGTAGGGACTGTTATCAGAAACATAAGCCAAAAAGATTTTAGTAAATAAATGAAATTAGGTTCAATATCATCATTTTTTACAAAAAATCTTTCTTTATTTTTTAATACAAAACTATTTAAACATAATACCTTGTTGAGGGTATGATAATAAAATAAAAAATTTGGAATTCTTTCTCTTTTAAAATGGAGTTATGGATTTTATATATATTTGTTTTTTATCAAAAAAAATGAAGGCATTAAAAAATGAATAAAAGAAGAAATAAATCTCAAGATAATAAAAAAAAGAGTAATAAGATTATTAGATGTAGCAGTAAAATGATACCAGTTTTTGAAAGTGATACTTGTGAAGATTTTATAAAAAGAATAAATTCAGAATCAAATAATATATGTAAAAATTGTGAAAAATCATTTTAAAATATATTTTCTAAAATTAGATTTTTTAAGGAGTTGAAACAATAATATGAAAGGAGAAGTTAAATGGTATAATGTTAAACAAGGATATGGATTTATTAAAGGAGAAGACGGTGAAGAGGTCTTTGTCCATAAAAATGAAATTCCTTTTTGGTCAATTTTTTTAAATAAAGGAGACAAAATTGAGTATACAAAAGAAATTACAATAAAGGGATATATTGCAAAAGATCTGAAAATTTTACAATAAAATAATAATTTATTACATAGCATCAAAATATTCTTTTGGAAAATTAACAATTCCACTTATATTTTTTAAGGCATTTTCCTTTAATTCTAAAGCCAAAAATACATCTTCGGGAACATCAAATGGAAGTTTCAAATTCCAATTTTTAGCAGACCTAAATCCAAACCTTGGATAATACTTGGGATGTCCAACAACAATTACAGCAGCAAAGCCTAGTTCTTTTGCAATTTCTAAACCTTTTTTTACAAGCCTACTTCCAATACCCTTATTTTGATATTCTGTTTGAACGGCCATTGGTGCAAGGGATAAAATGGTATGCTCTAAATCATCATTTTTTATCTTGATTGGATAAAACAATATATGACCAACAATCTCATCATTTGTTTCAGCAACAATAGATAGTAAATTACTAAAATCAGATTTTTCTCTTAATGAATCAATCAACTTTCCTTCATTTTCCTGACCAAAAGCTAAATCATTTATTTTTCTAATTTGATTATAATCATTTTTACTTTCACTTCTTATTGTTATATTCATAAATTATCATCTCAATTGAGTGTTTTAATCATTTTAAAATTTTTTTCCTTGAATACATTTACTAAAAAATCTCCACTTTCTTTTACATAAGTAGTTATTTTACCAGACATTTCTTTTGGTTGAATACCAATAAAAATTATATCTGAAATATATTGCTCTAAGTATCCTATTAAAACTGAAATTGGAATACCATGGGTTGATATTGTCAGAACTCCAATTTTTTCTTTGGGTACAATTCTTATGTCTCCTGGATTAAGTCCCATTTCAACTGCATCAATAATAAAAAGGGTTTTTGGTTTTTCTTGTTTAACAATAGAGGTATAGTTTTCGGGAACTATACCTGCGTCAATTACCTTAATACTATCAAGATTTTCAGAACTTAACTTATCTGCAATATATGGTCCTATCGCATCATCCCCACCATCTCTATTTCCTATGCACATTACAACGTATTGCATTGAAAGGTTCAAACAATAAAAAATAGATAAAATTTACGTAAAAAGGGAAATAAACTTGAAATTCTCAGAATCAAATAGTCCTTTATCAGTTATTTTTAGTTTTGGGATAACCGGTAGAGCCATAAAGGATAAAGTCATGAATGGAGCTTGTAGATTTGAACCTAATTGCTTGGCAGCTTCATCAATTTCTTCATACTTTTTTGCCACCCAATCAAATTTTTTGTCACTTATTATACCTGCTATAGGTAAAGGTAGAATAATCTTTCTTCCATTTCCAACTGCACATAGCCCTCCTTTATTTTCAATTAATAGGTTAACTGCTTTACAGATATTCTCATCTGAAACACCTAAAACAATTATATTATGAGAGTCATGGGCAACACTGGATGCAATAGCACCTTTTTTCAATCCAAAATTTTTAATAAAACCTATAGAAGGTTTAGTATTTTCATATCGATTTATAACAGATATTTTTAAAATATCTCCATCTGTATCTGATATAATTTTTTCATTTGAAATCAATGGTTTTTCAATTACTTTTTCTGTTATAAGTTGTCCATCTATAGCAACAATAACATTTATTTTTTTATCAATTGACTTTACAATAAAATCGCTCTTTTTTTTCAACACAATATTAAAATTATTTTTTATCTCTGGTTTGAAACTTGAAATGAGCGATGTATTATTTCTTGATACCTGTATTCCATTAATGTAGGTTTTTAAAATATTTAATTTCTTTAAATCGTCAACAACAATAAAATCTGCAGGATCGTCAATACGAAGTAATCCAACATCTAAATTATAATGAACAATTGGATTCAAAGATGCAGCTCTTAAAACCTTAATTGGATCAATACCATTTTTAATTGCTTTTTTAACAATAAGATTAATATGACCTTTAATTAAATCATTAGGATGTTTATCATCACTACACAACATACAACTATCAATATTTTCTTCAATTAAAGGTTGAAGTTCGTCAAAATTACGAGCACCAGTTCCCTCTCTTATTAATATTTTCATTCCAAATTTAATCTTTTCACGAGCTTCTTCTATACTAAAACATTCATGGTCTGTTGAAATTCCACATTTTATATATTTATCAAGAGTTTTTCCGCTCAATCCAGGGGCATGACCATCAATTGGTTTTGAATATTTTTTTGCTAAATTGATTTTTGCTATTACTTCTTTATCATTATTAACAACACCTGGATAATTCATCATTTCTGCAAGAAACTTAATATTTTCATTTTTTAAAAGTAAATCAATATCTTTAAAATTTATTGCAGCTCCACTAGTTTCAAAAGGTGAGGCAGGTACACAAGAGGGCGCACCAAAATAGAATTTAAATGGAACTTTTGATGCATTGTTTAACATATAATAAACGCCTTTTATTCCAAGCACATTTGCAATTTCATGAGGATCTGTTACTACAGCAACAGTACCATGAATAGAAGCAACTCTAGCAAATTCCGATGGTGTAAGCATTGAACTTTCTATGTGGACATGAGCATCAATAAAACCAGGAATTATATAATTTTCAAATTCATTTTCAACAATATTTATATCAATTATTTTCCCCTTTTCTATTTTGATTATACCAGAATTAATATTTTGATTTTGAACATCAACAATATTGCCCTTTACTTCAGTAATCATTTATTATCCTCAAATATTAGTTATCTTTGTTAAATCAAAAAACTTTTTATTATTTTGATTCTTCAACCTTATTTGTAATTTGATAAGTAGTTGATTATTATGTCTATTAAAATTGGAATTATTGGTGGTAGCGGTCTATATAATGTTGGAATTATAAAAAACACCGAGGAAATTGAAGTGGAAACTCCCTTTGGGAAACCTTCTGATAAGCTAACAATAGGTAAAATTGAAAATATCGAAGTAGCATTTCTTCCTAGGCATGGGAAAAATCATCAGTTTCCCCCACACAAGGTTAACTATAGAGCAAATGTTTTTGCAATGAAAGAATGTGGAGTTGAATATCTAATTTCAACAGCGGCAGTTGGTAGCTTAAAAAAGGAAATTAAACCTTGTGATTTTGTAATTGCAAATCAGTTAATTGACCGAACAACAAAAAGAGAAACCACATTTTTTGATGAAGGAATTGTTGTTCATGCTGGATTTGCCGATCCATTCTGTAAAATTCTTTCAGAATTAGCTTATAAAACAGTAGATGACCAGGGGGTGGATGTACATAATGGAACCTATATATGTATGGAGGGTCCACAGTTCTCAACAAGAGCAGAATCGAATTTGTATCGTAGCTGGAATGTTGATGTTATTGGAATGACACTTGCACCAGAAGCAAAACTTGCAAGAGAGGCTGAAATATGTTCATGTGGAATACTTACTGTTACAGATTATGATTGTTGGTATGAAGGAGAAGAAGATGTAACTGTTGCGTCTGTTGTTGAAAATCTGAAAAAAAATGATAAAAACATGGCAGATATTATTAAAAAATTGGTACCTAAAATAAAATATGAAAGAACATGTGAATGTAAAAAAGCGTTAGATAATGCTGTTATAACTCCCCGCGATCAAATAACAAAAAAAGGCAATCAACAAGTAAATAAGGTTTTATTAAAACGATTTATACAAAAGTAATCATTTTCTTTTTCTAAAATTTTTCAATGAAAAAACGAATAATAATAACCAAATTGTGCCTGAAAATAATTCAGCAAAAAATGAAATCCAAAAATGCATTGTAAAAAAGGTTATTGCTAAAACGTACAATCCGATTGTAGTTAAACTAGCAGTAAATAAATTTAGTTTTGATTTACCATGCCAGACATCTTTTAATTGCGGTAAAAGAATAAAACCAAAAAGAATACTTACAACAGCAATTACAATATCCTGCCATGCATAACTTTCACCAAAAAGAGAAGTAAGTATATCTCCAATCATGCTCCACCAGGAACCATATACTATAAATAAAGGTTATGTATCGCATGAATATAAAATGGTAGATAAAATAAAACTTGCAGATGGTGCTGGCGGACAATTGATGGATAAACTAATAAAACAAAAAATTTTGAAATATTTTGGAAATACCAAAACATCTGCAGAAATCCCACTTTCTATGCTTGATGATTCAGCAGTCATTGATGATATTGTTTTTACTACTGATTCTCATACTGTACAACCAATAATTTTTCCTGGAGGAGATCTTGGTTCTCTTGCTGTTGCTGGAACTATTAATGATATATCTGTAATGGGTGCGAAACCTATTGCTTTATCATCCGGTTTTATAGTTGAAGAAGGTCTTTCAATTGATATATTTGAAAAGATTGTACAAAGTATGAGCAGGGTTTCAAATGAAGCAAATGTTCCTATTGTAACAGGTGATACAAAAGTTGTTGAAAAAGGAGCAATACAGGAATTTATGATAAATACAAGTGGAATTGGGAAAAGAACAGATACTCTTGATAATAACATAAAAGAAGTTAAAAGATATCGCAGTTTTAATAAGAGATGGCTTCTAGATTCAAACTTTAAAAATGGGGATATACTTATTCTCTCTGGTAACATTGGCGAACATGGTATTGCTCTTATGTCTTTTAGGGAAGGTTATGGCTTTGAAACTAAAATTAAATCTGATATTGCTCCTATTAATGGACTAATGGAAAAAGCATTATTAGAAAAAGGCATAGTTTCTGCAAAAGATCCAACACGTGGTGGCCTTTCAAACACTGTAAATGAGTTCAGTGATAAGTCGAATATTGGAATTATTTTAGAAGAAGAAAATATTCCAATACCTAATGGTGTTAAATCAGCTTGTGATATGCTTGGGATAGATCCATTAGAAATTGGCAATGAAGGAAAGGTTGTTCTTGGCGTTGTTAAAGAGAAAGCAGAGGAGGTTTTTGCAACAATAAGAAAACATCCATTAGGTAAGAATGCAGCAATTATCGGGGAAGCAACAGATAAAATTAAAGGGGTAGTTCTAAAAACAACTGTTGGAGGAAAACGAAATTTGCATAAACCTATTGGAGACCCTATTCCAAGAATTTGTTAATATTTTTTTATTTCCACAAATTTTTATATAGTATATAAGATTACCAAAAACAGAACTTCTTAGGTTCATGGAGGCATTATTTTATGGCAAAAGGTTTAACAAAGTCTTTTAAAAGGGCGTTATGGGTATATCATTGCAACTCAGGTTCATGCAATGGTTGTGATATAGAAATTATAGCAGCTTTATGTCCTAGGTATGATGTTG
The DNA here is from genome assembly GCA_001595915.1 of Thermoplasmatales archaeon SG8-52-3. Lineage (GTDB taxonomy): Archaea > Thermoplasmatota > E2 > DHVEG-1 > DHVEG-1 > SG8-52-3. Next base: position 25,589 of record LSSG01000050.1, on the reverse strand, counting down.
AGCGTTTTGGTATTCGACTTGTTGGTACACCACGTCATGCAGATGTTTTATTAGTTACTGGACCAGTAACTAGACAGATGGAGGACAAGGTTAAACGTGTTTATGAACAAATGCCAGATCCTAAAGCAGTTATTTGTGTGGGTAATTGTGGTAACACTGGAGATGTCTTTTATGAATCTTATAATCTAGTTGGTCCAATTAATAAAATTTTACCTGTTGATGTTCATGTAATAGGTTGTCCACCAAGACCCGAGGCAATTATAAATGCGGTTGCTAAAGCTTGGGTCAAATTAGAAACATTGGAGGCTAAAAAATGACCAAAGAAAAAAAGTTAACACCTGAGGGATTTGTTAAATCATTTAAGGATACATTCAAAACAAAAATTAAAGATGCAAAAATTATAAAACGTCCAGCTGGTGCAAAGAAAAATTCTACAGCAAATATCTGGATGAAGGTTGATAATAGTATATTTAAGGAAGCAATTAAACATCTTTGTGATATTCAGTTTCCCCATCTTGCTGTGACTTCAGGAAATGATCTTGGTAAAACCATTGAATTGATTTATCATTTTACTGTTAATTTTGGTACACGTATGGAAGAAATTAACCTTAATATTTCAGTTGAACTGCCAAAATCAAAACCGGAAATTGATACAATATGTGACTTGATTCCAGGTGCTCTTATTACAGAACGTGAAAAAATGGAGATGCTTGGTGTAAAAATTAAAGGAATACCTGATGATAAAAGATGCTTTTTACCAGAAGACATTCCTCAAGGTGTTTATCCTTGGCGCAGAGATGAAACAGGACCTGAAAAACTATATAGAAATTTACATGAGGTGAAAAAATGAAACAAGAAACAACAACAAAAACCTCTTATCATATTCCAGTTGGACCAATTCATCCTGCATTAAAGGAACCTGTTTATTTTGAATTTGAAATAAGTGGGGAAAGAATTGTTGATGTCAATGTAAAACTTGGGCATGTTCATAGAGGTGTTGAATGGGCTTCTAGAAAAAGAAATCCAATCCAGGTTTTATATTTGGCAGAAAGAATTTGTGGAATTTGTTCTTTTTGTCATCCAGCAGCTTTTACTCTTGCAGTTGAGACTGCTGCTGATATACAAGTGCCAGAAAGAGCCGAATATCTTAGAGTAATTCAAGGGGAACTTGAAAGAATTACATCTCATATCTTATGGGCGGGTGTTGCTGCGCATGAAATTGGTTTTGACACAGTTTTGTATTTTACATGGCAGATTCGAGAAAAAGCATTAGATCTTACTGAATATTTAACAGGTAATCGTGTAACAAAAGGAATTATGACAATCGGAGGCATTAGACGAGATATTACTCCGGACATGCTTCCCAGAATAAAAAAGGATCTAAATTTTTTCAAGGATAATTTTGAAAAATTACGTCATATCTTTCTTGACGACAAAACTATCAAAATGAGAAGTCAGGGTGCTGGTATTTTAACAAAAAAGGATGCATTAAAGCTATGTGCGGTAGGACCAACTACAAGGGCTTCAGGTGTAAAAAAAGATGTAAGAGTAGATACCTCATATTTTGCTTATGGTGATTTGGACATTGATTATATTACTCCAGATGTCCTAACCGGTGAAGTAAATGGAGATGTTTATGATAGAATTATTCAAAGACTTTTAGAAGTTAAACAATCAATAGGTTTGATTGAACAGTGTATCGATCAAATGCCTGCTGGTGATATTGTTTCTGAACCAAAAATACCAAAACTTATGAATCAGCTGAAAAAAGTAAATGGAGAAGGTGTAGGTAGACATGAGGCACCACGTGGTGAGGTAATCCATTATGTTAAATTTGATGGTCATTCTGAAAATCCTTACACATGGAAAGTTCGCGCTCCTACATATAATAATATTCTGCCATGGATTCCAATGTTAAAAGGTGAACAAATCGCAGATATTCCTATTGTAGCTGCATCAACAGATCCTTGTATGTCTTGTACAAATAGGGTTGCAATAGTTAATGATAATAAAAGATATGAACTAACAAAAGAACAATTACATAGTTTAAGTGTTGAAAAAACAAGGAGGGTTTTGAAATGAGATTTTCAATGCTACCATCGGTTTTTGCTCAGATGTTTAAAAAACCTTGGACAAATAAGTTTCCTGCAAAATATGCACCTTCAAACACAACTCAATTCTTAGCAGATGTTGGTGAAGGAAAAGCAGAAATTATTCCACCAATTGAAACACCTATAGGATTCCGTGGAAAAATAAAATATGACAAAGAGAAATGTATCGGTTGTCAGCTTTGTATAAAATATTGTCCCTGTGAAGCAATTGAATTTAAACCAAAAACAAAAAAGATAAAAATATATCTTGCAAGGTGTTGTTTTTGTAGTCAATGTAATGATGTTTGTCCAACAAATTGTTTGACTATGGGTGAAGAGTTTTTACTTGCAGATACAGATCCTTATTCAAAGGATCTCATTGTTGAATAGGTAATATTTGATGAAACTTATCTTTAAAGGCGTAGTACAAGGGGTAGGTTTTAGACCAACAATATATCGAATAGCAAAAGAATTGAATCTCAAAGGTTATGTTTTAAACAAGGGTTCAGAGGTAGAAGTAGTAATTGATGAAAAAAAAGATGAGTTTATAAAAAAAGTTAAAGAAAATCTTCCTTCTATTGCAAAGATAACTGAGATTATTGAATTAATAGATAATAGGAAATTTTCCGATTTTAAGATTCTTCATAGTAAAACAGGTGAAAGACAGTCATTGATTCCTATCGATGTTGGAATCTGTAATGATTGTTTACAAGAACTTTTTGATAAAAAAAATAGACGCTATCTTTTTCCTTTCACAAATTGTACTGTATGTGGCGCTCGCTATAGTTTGGTTAAGGACGTTCCATACGATAGAGAAAGAACTAGTATGGATGATTTTAAACTATGCAAAAACTGTCAAGTTGAATATAAAGATCCTTTAGATCGTCGTTATCATGCTCAGACAATTTCTTGTCCAAAATGCGGTCCAAAATATTTTTTATATGATAAGAAAAAAAAGAATCTTGGAGAAAAAGATGCAATAAAGCGTTTTGCAAACCAAATAGATGCTGGAAAAATCGGTGTAATAAAATCATGGGGTGGAATGCATCTTTGTTGTAATATTTCTCAAATTAGTAGGTTTAGAGAATGGTATGGTAGACCGCAAAAATCTTTTGCTTTAATGGTAAAAGACATAAAATCAGCAAGAAAATTTGCAGATATTTCAAAAGATGAGGAAGAGTTATTACTTTCAAAGAGTAGACCTATTGTTCTTTTAAATAAGATTTGTTGTGAGGAAGTATCTCCTGGCCTTAACACAATTGGAATTTTTTTACCATATACTGGTCTACACCATCTTCTCTTTTCAAATTTAAAATCAGATGCACTTGTAATGACATCTTCAAACGTTCCTGGAGAAGCAATGATTACAACAGATGAGGAAGCATTTTCTATTGATGCAAATATTTATCTATTACATAATAGAAGTATTCCAAATAGAGTCGATGATTCTGTTGTTAGGATGTGGAAAGGTAATACCTTTTTTATAAGAAGATCTAGAGGGTACGTCCCAGAACCTATTGCAGTATCTTATAGTAATCGAATTTTAAGTGTCGGTGCTGGTGAAAACATAACTGGTGCGATTTCCAATAAAAAAAATGTCTATGCAACTCAGTATATTGGAAATTCAAAATATTATTCAACACTTGGATTTTTGGAAGAAAGTTTAGATTATATTTTAAAACTTATTATGAAAAAACCTAATATTGATGCTGTTGTCCAGGATCTTCACCCAGGTTATGACTCAAGAATTGTAGCAAAAAATTTTTCTGAGAAGTTTTCTGCTCCTTTGTTTGAAGTCCAGCATCATTGGGCTCATGCTGTTTCACTTTTAGTTGATAGAAAGCTTGATGAAAGTGTTGTTTTAACTTTAGATGGTCTGGGATACGGTAGTGACGGAACATATTGGGGTGGCGAAATCCTTGTTTCTAATTTTTTAGATTTCAATCGTGCAAGTCATCTTGAATATATTCCTCTTCTTGGTGGTGACCAGGCCACGCGCGATCCTAGAAGACTTGTTTTTGCTATATTTAAGAAATTTGGTATTGAAAAATTCTTTACAGGTAATGAAGCAACAATACTTAGCAAATTAATGGGTAAATCACCAAAATCTTGTAGTCTAGGAAGGGTTCTTGATGCTCTTTCTTGTTATCTAAACATTTGTACAAAAAGAACTTATGACGGTGAACCTGCAATGAAACTTGAAAAATATCTATCAATTGGTAAATATAAATATTCATTTGATTGTGAGGTAAAAAACGATGTTGTTGGTACTATTGATTTATTCAGACAACTAGATGAAAAAATAAAAAAACCTTTAAATGAAAAAGAAAAAGCAGATTATGTTTATTCGTTTGTAAAAACAATTCTTGATAATCTTACAAAAATAGCAATCGAAAATTCTAACAGTTTAGGTATTAATAATGTCGGATTGACCGGTGGGGTATCTTACAATATTCCAATTGTTGAGATGATAGAAGAACAAGTAAAAAAAGCAGGTTTAAAATTGATAGTTCATAATCAGATTCCAAATGGTGATGGTGGTATTTCAATTGGTCAAAATGCAATTATCGGTCATAAACTCAGTTCATAGATTCTTAAGTAACTTTTAAAAATAGATTAATCATCGCTAATGTGTTATGGGTAAAAATAGGGATTTGATACAGATACTATTAATAGTAATTATTGGAATGTTTATACCGTTCTTAGGCTCTATTGTTATAACATTTGGTTTGGATATAACAGATACAAATAATCTATTGAAAATAGGGTCTACTTTTTTATGGTTCTTATTAATTTTTGCAATTGAACTTGCTTTAGTATATGTTTACTTTTTAATGACAAATAAAGTTGCTAGAAAAAAAATGGATAAATACAAACCGAAATAAATTAATTTTTTTTCTTTTTAATTCTTTCTTGAATCTTATTACTGGTTAGTTCCCTAATGGCATCGTTTGCAATCCATTTTGCTGATTTTGAATCTATATTTTTAATTTCTTTTGCAATATTTATTGCTTTTTTATTTAATGAAAAATTTCTTTTTCCAATATTTCTCAAAGCCCAATTTACAGCTTTTTTAACATAGTTGCGCTCATCTACTGATTCTCTTTTAATTACTTTAAACAACTTTTCAAATTTTATGTCTGATGCCTTTTTATCATGAACAGCAAGACCAGCAATTATTGAAAAAGCAGCACGTTTTACAAACTCCTCACTACGTCCTGACCATTCATATATCTTTTTCCATGCATGAGGTGTCAAATCAAAAAGACTGGTACATGCTTGGTCACAAATGTCCCATGAATCAAAGTCCTTTACCCAATTGTCCATTTGTTCTTGCGTAACCTCTACTGGGTCCTCAACAAATACTGCAAGCAACCTTGCATCATGAATACCAGAATTCCATAGTTGTAAAGATAGCTCATGATTTTTTCCAATCTTTTTTGCAAGAGGTCTTAATTTATAAATAGAAATACCAAGGTTATTTTTTGGATTGATTCCATAGCGAGCCATACCCTCAACATTTTTAGGTTTACTCATTGATTTTAATAAATTTATAACTTCGTAATAATCCATATTGATTACCAACTAATTTTCAGAATATCGGTATTCAATATTACAACTACCTTCAATACTTACCATACAAGGACCAACTGGAGTTTCAGGTGTGCATGCCTGACTAAACAGGGGACATTCTTTTGGGGTGACAAGTCCACGGAGGAGTTCACCGCATCTACAACCTTTATGTTCAAAAAACTTCTTATCCTTTAATTCCTCTAAATCGTCTTCAAATTTCTTTCGGGCATCATATTTTTCAAATTTATCATTTAATAAAAGACCTGATTTTGGAATAATTGGAAAACCTCGCCATGATACATCTACAGAATCAAAGACTTTTTTTATTGCCTGCTGAGCTTTAACATTCCCCTCTTCATGGACAACCCTTTTGTATTCGTTCTGAACAAAGGCTTTATTTTTTCCTATTTGCTGAACAAGCATCCATGCACCCATAAGAATATCAATTGGTTCAAATCCAGCAATTACTTGAGGAACCTTAAAGTCTTTAGATAGAAACTCATAAGGTTTTGATCCAATTATAGTAGAAACATGACCTGGTTCAATAAGTCCATCCAGCTTTATTTCACCCATTTCAATAATTGCTTTCAACGCTTCAGGAATTGTTCGATGGCAAGAAAGAATAGAAAAATTTTCAGGAGGATTATTATTAAGTATTACTGATGCAGTAGTAGGTGCTGTTGTTTCAAAACCAACAGCCATGAATACAACTTCTTTTTCAGGATTATTTTTTGCAATTTCTATTGCATCCTCAATGCCATAAACTGTTCTTACATCACAACCTTCGGATCGAATGCTTCTCAGAGACTCGGTTTCACCAGGTACATTTATCATGTCTCCAAATGTTGTAACAGTCTTACCTTTTCTTGCAAGAAGTAGCATTTCTTCAATTTCTTTTGGAGTTGTTACGCAAACTGGACATCCTGGGCCTTGTCCTATTTCAATTCCACAATCTTTCAATAAAACATCAAGACCATTTTTAACAAGAGTATCTTGATGTGTTCCACAGACATGCATGAATTTTAAATTAACATTAAGTTTTTTGATTTTTGAAACAATTTCATCGGCAAATTTCTTGTCACGTAAAGAAAACACTATGATTCCTCCTCTGCTGAAAGCATTTCTCTAAAAAGATCAAGTGTTTCTTTTGCTTCTTTTTCATTTAAAACTTCTATTGCAAAGCCTGCGTGGACTAGTACATAATCACCAATTTTTACATTTACAAGTGTAACATTAGCTTTTCTTTTAGTACCATCCCCATAATCTACTATTGCATGTTCTTTATTATTATCTATTTCAACAATTTTTCCAGGTATTGCTAAACACACAGACTTGCGGTTATTAACTAATATTTTATAAATTTTCTCCCTTAAACAGATAACTCTTTATAGAACTTCATATTTAGGCTCATCATTCCACTTTATGGATGGAAGGGATATGAGCGAATTAGAAAAAATTACCTCTGTTTGCCCAGCCTGTTATCAGGAGGGAAAAATTAAAAAAATCGATGCTACAGTAATTGAGGATGATGGAAAGGTATATATTACCAAGAAATGCGATAAGCATGGATCATTCAAAGATATCTATTTTAGCGATGCAGATCTCTATAAAAAATGGATGAAATACGAAGTTACAGGCGGTTCTGCTCCTGATGTCAAAACAAAGATATTTGATGAACCTTCCTTATATAATGAACATAAATCTCAAAGTGTTTTGACAAATCTTTTGGTAACAAACAGATGTGATTTGAGATGTAGTTATTGCTTTATGAATGCTGGCGCGTCTGGTAGAGTTTATGAACCAACATTGGAGCAAATTAAAAAACTTCTGGTTCAGGCAAGAAATGAACGACCAATGGGTTCAAAGGCAATTCAAATTACTGGTGGAGAGCCAACCATTAGAGAGGATTTAATAGATATCGTAAAAATGGCAAAAGAGGTTGGTTTTTCACATGTCCAAGTTAACACAAATGGATTAAAACTTGCTGATAGTGTTGAATATTGTAAACAACTTAAGGAAGCAAAGGTAAACACTGTCTATATGAGCTTTGATGGTGTAACTAAAAAAACAAATCCTTGGATTGACTTTAATAAAAAAGCAATTGATAATTTAAGAAAAGTGAACCTAAAAATTGTACTTGTACCTGTTTTAATTGGTGATAAAAACTTAAATGAAGCTGGAAAAATTGTAAAATTTGCACTTGATAATATTGATATTATAAGAGGTGTAAATTTTCAACCGGTATCATTTTGTGGAAGAATCACAAAAATTAAAGACGAAAAAAGAGAAAAACAGCGAGTTGACTATGTTAAAATGATGGATGCAATTGAAAAGGAATTTGACGGACAAATATCTAAAGATGATTTTTATCCAGTTCCATTTGTTTATCCGATTTCAAAACTAATTGAACTTTTAAAAGGAGAAACCCAAGTAGAATTTACTGCTCATCCTGGCTGTGGTGGAGCAACTTATATATTTTTGGAAAATGGAAAACCAATACCAATTACTAGATTTATTGATGTAGAAGGCTTACTTGATTTTGTTGACAAGGAAAGTAAAATTAGAGGACCACTCAAAAAACTTAGAATTGCCTCTGCATTTTTAACAAATATTGACAAATATGTAGATTATAACAAAGCACCAAAAGGATTTAACTTAAAAAAACTCTTGAAAGATGCTGCAATTGGTGGAAGTTATGATTCTCTTAGAGGATTTCATTACAAAAGTCTTTTTGTAGGTTCAATGTGGTTTCAGGATGCATTTAATCTAAATGTTGATCGCCTTGAGCGGTGTGTAATTCACTATACAACACTTGAGGGAATTGTTCCGTTTTGTTCTTACAATGGTCTTGGAATTGGAGAAAAAATTCGAGAAAAACATTCGGTTACAATAAAAGAATGGGAAAAACAAACTGGGAAAAAAATGAGAGATGATTTAAGAAAGGACGTACCATTGACATAATTTTTTTTAATGACCAAATAATATCTTAATTAACCACATAATCAATATTCCACAAACAAAAACAAGCATTGTTGCCATAGATTTTTTAATGTTTACTTCCTTTTTTATCTCAGGTACTAAATCTGTTGCAGCAATATAGATAAATCCTCCTGCAGCAAAAGGAATTAAAAAGACAACTGCTTGTTCTATTTCTTGGGATACAAAATACCCTACAACTCCACCAAAAACAATGGTAAGTGCTATTATAAAGTTTAAAATAAGGGCTTTCTTTTTATTAAAACCACCATAAACTAGAACACCATAATCACCAATTTCCTGAGGTATTTCATGGGCAGCAATAGCAACTGTAGTGGTCAGTCCAAGAGGAATTGATACTATGTAACTAGCAGCAATTATTAGTCCATCAATAAAATTGTGAATTGAATCGCCAATAAGATTCATATAATGAAAAGTATGTACATCACATTTTCCTTTATGGCAATGTCTCCAATGTAGCACTTTTTCTATTAAGAAAAATAAAATGAAACCCATAAGAACAAAAATAAATGGATTTATTTCTCCACCTTTTTCAATTGATTCTGGTAATAAATGAATAAAAGCACCACCCATTAAGGCACCCGCAGATAGACTTACAAGAATTAATAAAATCTCGTTCAATATTTTTTCTTTTAAAGATAAAGTAAATATTCCAATAAATGCAATTAGTGCTATTAAAAATGTAGTTAATATTATGTATCCAAGTGTTATCATGAAATCTCTCTCACTAAATCTTCTATTTCGAAATAGATTTTGATTTAAGTTTTTTTTTATTTATAAGGAATTAGACATAGGAACTTAAGTGTGTCATTGCTGTTATTAACAAACTGATGCCATTCCATAGGAGAAACAAAAAATACATCTCCTTGTTTAAACGGTTTTTCATTATTCTTATCTCTTGTTACACCTTTTCCTTCAAGTACAAATACCTCATGTTCCCAGTCGTGTTGATGAAGTGGAGTATAACCTCCTGGTTTTATTTCAAAAAGACGCATCGCAAAATTTTTTGCCCCATCTTTTTTTGAAATAAGCCATCTTAATTTAACGTCTTTTATTCCGCCCTCAGTTGGATTTTCTAATTCTACTTCAGAATAATGCACATGTTTCACTAAATCACCAAGCTTTTTTATGGGTGATATCATAAACCTCAATAAAAGATTAATCTTATGTTCTTATTTATTATACCATTTACGATGAGAATAATATCATGGAATGTTAATGGTATAAGAGCAGCTGAAAAAAAGGGACTTTTTGATTGGTTTAAAAATGAGTCTCCTGATATCTTATGTTTACAAGAAATCAAGGCTAAACCAGATCAAGTTCCTCCATATTTGAAAAATACACCTGGTTATAATGTCTATTGGAATTCAGCTGAAAGAAAGGGATATAGCGGTGTCGTAGTATTTACAAAAGAAAGACCTATTGATTTCAAAAAGGGATTTGGAATAGATAAATTTGATATTGAAGGTAGAACTATTATCTGTGAATTTCCTTCTTTTGTCTTGTTTAATATCTATTTTCCCAATGGTAAAAAAAACAAAGAGAGACTGGATTATAAATTAGATTTTTATGATACTTTTCTTGCTTATGCTGATAATCTAAAAGCAAAAGGTAAGAATATAATAGTATGCGGTGATTTCAATACAGCTCATAAAGAAATCGATCTTGCTAGACCAAAAGAAAATGAAAAAATCTCTGGTTTTTTACCTATAGAACGCGCTTGGATAGATACTTTTATTGATCATGGTTATGAAGATACATTTAGGTATTTTAACAAAGAACCAGCCCAGTACACATGGTGGGATATGAAGACACGTGCTAGAGAAAGAAATGTTGGCTGGAGAATTGATTATTTTTTTGTAAATAAGAATTTTTTACCACATCTTAAAAAGGCATATATTATGAAAGATGTTATGGGTTCTGATCATTGTCCTATTGAAATAGAAATTGACATTTAATTTGAGGAGAGCAAATGAAGGAATCCCTAGATTATATTTATAAAGAACAAAAGGAACTATCTACATTTGGTGGCATTGCTGCACTTTTGGGTTGGGATCAAATGACTTATATGCCACCAATGGGTGCATTGGATAGATCTGAACAAAGTGCTATAATTTCAAGACTTTCTCATGAAAGAATTATATCAGATCAACTTTGGAATCATATTGAAATTTTATCAAAATCAAAAAATTTTGAAAAATTATTATATAATGATAAAATAATTGTAAAAAGATTGAGAAAAGATGTAAAAAAAGCAAGATTGGTACCCTCAACCTTTGTTGAAAAATTGGTAAAAACTACAACACTTGCATATCCAGCATGGCAGGAAGCAAGAGAAGATAGTGATTTTAAAATCTTTCTTCCACACCTTGAAAAAATAGTTGAACTTGAAAAAGAATATTGCAGTTATATTAATCTCCCAGGTCCAAAATACAATAGCCTAATTGATGATTATGAGGAAGGAATGACAGTTGATAAATTAAAAAAGGAATTTTCATATCTTAAAACTCAAATAATTGAAATTCTTGATAAAATTAGATCAAGTAGTATATTTAAAAATCAAATTGAATTAGATTTGAAATTTCCAGTTGAAAAACAAAGAGAAATTTGTAATATTATTTTTGAAAAATTGTTACTTCCAAAAGATAAATCTAGAATGGATGTATCCACGCATCCTTTTACTACATCAATGGGTTATAATGATGTGAGAATTACAACAAATTTTGAAAGAAAAAATCCGTTATTTTCATTTTTTTCAACAGTCCATGAGGCAGGTCATGCATTATATGAACTAGGAATGCCAAAAGATGGTTTTAAAGATACTGTAATTTCAGATTCTCCTTCTTTAGGCTTACACGAATCCCAATCCCGTTTTTGGGAAAATATGATCTGTCGAAGTAAGTCTTTTTGGAATTATTTTTATCCAATATTTAAAAATTCTTCACCAGATAGTCTTAAAGATTTTGACATTGATATATGGTACAGAAATGTAAATTTAGTAAAACCCTCATTTATTAGGGTTGAAGCAGATGAACTAACTTATTGTTTACATGTAATTCTTCGTTTTGAAATTGAAAATTCTCTTATTGAAGATAAGATAAAGGTATCTGAATTGCCAGATATTTGGAATAATAAAATGGATGAACTGATGGGAATTACACCAAAAAATGACAAGGAAGGTGTCTTACAAGATATGCATTGGAGTGGAGGAAATTTTGGTTATTTCCCAACTTATGCAATTGGATCGATTTATTCATCTCAACTTTTTGATCAATTATGTAAAGATAATATAAACGTCTTATCTGAAATAGAAAAGGGAGATTTCAGAAATATATTGAGTTGGCTTAGAAATCACATTCATAAATATGGTCGAATTATGACAGCTGATGAAATAATAAAAAACACATGTGGTGAAGGATTGAATTCAAAGGTTTTTGTTCAATATTTAAAAAATAAATATTACAAATTATATAACGTATAGAGGAGTTGATATTTTGTCTGAGTTGATATTAGTAAGACATGGCCAGTCTCAGTGGAATTTAGAAAATCGTTTTACAGGTTGGGTAGACGTTCCTTTATCAAAAAAAGGTATTGAAGAAGCAATTACTGCAAGTGATAAATTAAAAGATGTAAAATTTGACTCAATATATGTTTCACATATGTTACGAGCTATTCAAACTCTTCATTATATTTTAATTAATTCAAATGATGATCGCACTCCTATTATTTATCATGAAGATAAAAAAATACATGATTGGGAACATCATACAGGTGATACTAATTCAGAAATTCCAATTTATATGTCTGTAGATTTGGCAGAAAGATATTATGGAGATCTTCAGGGTTTAAATAAACAAAAAACTAGGGAGAAATATGGCAATGATCAAGTTCATCTTTGGCGACGTAGTTATGATGTCAATCCACCAAGTGGGGAAAGTCTAAAAGATACTTGTAAGCGTGCAATTCCTTACTTTAAAAAACATATTTTAAAAGATTTAATAGAAGGTAAAACAGTTCTGGTTTCCGCTCATGGAAATAGTCTTCGAGCAATAACAATGCATGTAGAAAATATTTCAGAACAAGAAATTCCAAATGTTGAAATACCTACAGGAATCCCTATTGTTTATAATTTTAACAAAAATATGAATCTAATTGATAAAAAATTTCTTAATCCCTAAAAATAAATACCACTTTTTATATTGCAGTGCTAATTAAAAGGAACACTTATGATTGAAAAAAAAGTTAGATGCCTACAGTGTGGTAATATTATTACCAGCTCCGGTAACCCTGGAGAAGTTATTCTTGTTACCTGTCCTGAATGTGGTAAAAAGGGAAAAGTTACTTATAAAAAGGAAATTCAATCAGATGATGTAGCAATTGAGGCAATTAACCTAAAAAAAGTATATGGTGACCTTATTGCAGTAAATTCAATTTCATTTTATGTTAGGAAAGGGGAAGTTTTTGCTTTTTTAGGACCTAATGGAGCGGGAAAGACAACAACTGTTGAAATGATCGAATCGATTCGTCAACCAACTGAAGGTACAATAAAGATACTTGGAAAAGATATAAGTAGATTTTTTAATGAAATTAAAGACAAAATAGGGATACTTCCTCAAGAATTCTTCTCATTCGAAAGATTCACTGTTCGTGAGACACTTCTTTATTATGCAAGTCTTTACAAGAAAAATGTTGATATTAATGAAATAATATCAATGATGGATTTGAAAGATCAGGAAAATAAGCTTTACATGAATCTTTCTGGAGGTTTAAAACAGCGAGTGGGTGTAGCTATTGCTCTTGTTAATGACCCTGAAATAATTTTTCTTGATGAACCTTCTACAGGGCTTGACCCCAAAGCAAGAAGAGAGGTCTGGGAGGTAATTGCTGATCTTCGAAGGAAGGGAAAGACCATTTTTCTTACAACCCATTACATGGAAGAAGCAGAGTATCTTGCTGATAGAATTGTGATAATTCATAAGGGAAAAATTATTGCTGAAGGAGCCCTTGAAGAGTTGATTAATAAATATGGCGATGAAAATATTTTAAGAATTAAGGATTGCAAATCAAAAGATATTATTAGTAAACTTAAGGAAAACGATTTTGAAACAATCAGTGAGGGAAACGGAGATATCGCTATTAAAATAAAATATAAAGAGCAAATACTTGAGGTTTTATCATTTCTAAAACATGAATGTGTTGATTATAGTACCATTGATATTCGAAGGTCAAATCTTGAAGAGATCTTTTTAAAGCTCACTGGTGCAAAACTAAGGGAGGCAAGCTGATGAACCTGAAGTTTATTAAGACAGATCTATCTCTTAGTGTCAGATCTTGGCTTCGTTCAAAAGGAACAGTTTTTTGGACAATTCTTTTTCCAGTTCTACTCATATTGATTTTTGGAGCTATTTTTTCGGGTCAGGGCGACATTGAATATAAACTTGCAGTTCAAAACTTTGACGACACAGATTTATCAACTCAGTTCATAGAGATGTTAGAGGAATCCACATTTTTCAACATAACAACTGTGGATAACGATGCTGAAATGGCTAAATACATGCAGGAAAACGATTTCATAATAGGAATACAAATACCTTCTGATTTTGGTGAAACCATTCAGGAATATTTCGGGGATAACACTGTATCAATAAACATCACATACTATACTGATCCAACTGAGCAGACAACCGGTCCTATAGCTCAAAGCATTATTTCTGGGATGTTGAACGAATATAACAATATAATAACTAACAGCCGTAATGTTGTGGGAATGAATCATGAGTCTATACTTGGTGAAGAGTTTGATTTTATTGATTATTTTGTACCAGGGATGATTGGTTTTACTATAATGAATTCTATGGTTTATGGAAGCATTGAAAGAAATACAAAATATAGAAAGGATGGTATTTTAAGAAAGCTACTTACAATGCCTGTTACTAGATATGATTGGATATTTTCAAAGATGTTATTTATGATGTTTCTTTCTTTTATTTCTACCTTTGTAATTTTGATAGTTGGAATACTGGTCTGGGGGATTGGCATTCAGATGAACATATTCTTTTTTATAATAATTATTGGAACAAGTTTTATGTTCTCAGGTCTTGGAATGTTGATAGGAAGGTTCGTTAAAGACCAAGAGACAGCTGATGTTGCGGGAGGTGCAATTACGTTTCCAATGATGTTTCTTGCAGGAACATTCTTTCCACTTGACCAGATGCCAGATATTCTACAGACCATTGCTCAATTTTTACCTCTTTACTATGTAAATGAGGCTCTAAGAAATGCTGTAATTTATGGTGATATCGACAAGACTTTATTTTTCATGGGCTTTGTTATAGCATTTGCAATAATATTTTTTTCACTTGGTGTGATATTTACAAAATGGAAAGAGGATTAATCCTTCGGCCATTCAAAATGAGTATTTTTAAAAAATGTAAAATCAATATTCCCCCAATCATCAAAATCGTTTATACCACGTGAGCCATCAGAATAGTCAAGTATGGAGTAGGTATACATATAGTTCATACAGGACTTGTAGCGTATAATTTTAAAAGCCTGTAATAAAAAAGGAATATTTGCAATATTGTTATCAATTCCAATATGGTCATCAACAACTAAACCTAGATTATGACCTAATTCATGCATTGTTATGCTTGCTATTATGTAACCTTTAGTTTTAAAGCGATGTACATCATTTATTCTTTGTGCAGATATCTCAAAACTATCAAGATGATCCCAACCAACAACAGCAAAACCTGGAAGACCAGGATAAGGACCATAATCACTTATAAGACACCAATGAAAAATTCCTTTCCTTGGATTATTCAAATCGTTATGAAGGAAATAATCCCAATACATATCACGTAAATCAGACATGGAAAATTCAGAAACTAAAGGTATCATCTCACCCCCACCTAGGTTTCCATAGTCAAGATGAAGGGTAATATTATGATTTGAAAAAACCTTGATCAATTGATTTGAAAATTTTACTGAGGGTTTATTTGATGATGTATTTGAATTTGCTGACTCAATCCAATCATATTCAATAAAAATATCTTTTTTTATGGGACTGGAGTTCCATTGATCAGTATAGCATTCTTCTATATTATTTAAACCATCGAAATCAGGATCAAGATTTTCATGGTCATTCCAAAAAAATGGATCATATCCCCATTTTTCCTCCCACC
Source organism: Thermoplasmatales archaeon SG8-52-3 (assembly GCA_001595915.1). Taxonomy (GTDB): domain Archaea; phylum Thermoplasmatota; class E2; order DHVEG-1; family DHVEG-1; genus SG8-52-3. Next base: position 9,745 of record LSSG01000050.1, on the reverse strand, counting down.
AATCTGGAACAAGATCATTGTCAGTATCATCTCCTTGTAACTCTATTTGTTTAAATCTATACAAATCGATTTCATTTTCATATTTATCATAATCTATCTCCCAGTTTGATCCTGCATTTTCATTTTTTCTAATTTGCCATGGTAAAAATCTAATAAATCCTAATTTAAAATAAATTCTATCTTTTACTTTTCTGTTAAGTAAAGCTGGTCCAAAGCTAGACCCCCACCAATTTTTTCTAGCATCAATTAATGACTTCTTGATTTCTAGTCCAAAAAGATTTGAATAAATATTATTATTTCTGAGTTTAAATCTGCATTTTTCAGCAGTTATCCCATATCTAAAACCATTTGCAATTTCACAATTTTCAATAATTACTTTTCGGGTATTTAGTCCAATTCTAATAGCTAAATGTGTGTTCCAAATAAAATCAGAATTTAAAATTTTAACATTATTACAATTATATAAATTAAGACCATGACCGTTGTGAACTAAATTACAGTTAAAAATATGAACCTCATTGCTATTTGTGATAAGTAAGCCACCTCCATTATCATTGTTGTCATAAAATGCACAATTTGAAATATTGATATTTAATGAATCGTTTATTAAAAAACCATAACCACTTGTGTGTTCATAGTTATTGTTGATATCGATTCCATTAGAATCCTGAATATTTACACAAATACCGTTATGATAAAAACAGCTATTTTCTATTTTACATATATTTGATGATTTAATGTAAATTGCTTCCCCATTTGTATGAAATATGCAGTCTTTTATTTTATTGTCAAAACTATTATTTATATAAACTCCAGATTTTGTTCTATAAAATTTACAATCTTTAATAGTATTATTATTTGAAATAAGTTTTATTCCAGCATTATCTTTGAATCCCCCAGAATTTCTTATAGTAAATTTTTCAATATATAAACCATCTTCAACTACTTTGATAATATGATTATGATATTGGCCATCAATTATAGTCAAACTTTTATTTTCACCAATTAAATTTAATCTTTTATCAATTATCACATTTTCATAATATATACCATTGAAAACAAATATTGTATCACCTTCTGTTGCATTGGATATTCCATCATTTATTGTTTTATAGGGATGTTCCTGTGATCCATTCCAAGGACCATTTATGTTGTCATCATCAACGTATATTATTTTTGAAACTATAGATGAAAATATCATTTCACTAGGAGATATTGATTGACTTAAAGCTGTTGGTAAAAATATAATGATTATAAATATGCAAAGAATTTTTTTATTCAGATAATTTCCTCCGATATTGCTAATATTTTCAATATATATTTTTGTCTATATATATTTATTGAAAATCTAATCTATATCTTTTTAGAAAATGGTATTTTTAAAAAAAGAAAAATCAAGATTTTTCCAGTCATCAAAATCTCCACGACCATTTGTTCCATCTGAAAATGTTAATATTTTATATTTATAATGATAATTCATACAACTTTTGTAATTTCTATATTTTAGCCATTGAATAGAAAATATTTGAGAAGATCCAGTATTATCAATTCCCCCATAAGTATCTGCAATTAAACCTAATGTATGACCAAGATGATGAACAAGAGCTCCTCCAATGAGGTTTTCCATACTTGTTAAAGGATTTGATTCCTTTAACCATTTTGCAGATATTGCAAATGAATCAAACTGATCCCATCCAAAAAATGGAAAATTTAGATCCGGACAATAATTACAAATAATTCCATAATGAAATATTCCTTTTCTAGGATTGTTTAAATCGTTTTGTAGAAAATATTTCCAGTATAGATCCTGTAATTTTGAGTATGAAAATGCTGAATTACATATTGGTATTTCTTGACCTCCATCTAAATTGCCAATATCGATATGTAATGCAATGTTATGCTCTTTAAAAATTGAAACTATTTCTTTTGTAAGATTTTCAGAAGGTTTGTTTGAGATATCAGGATGGTTTGATTCCATCCAATCTATTTCAAGAAATATATCTTTATAGAAAGGATTTGAACCAAATTTATCAGTATAACATTCTTCAAAATTATTTAATGCATCATTGTCAGGGTCAAGATGTTTGTGATCATCCCAAATAAAAGGACTATATCCCCATTTTTCCTCCCACCAGTCAGGTAGTCCATCTTCATCAATGTCTTTTCCAGTAAAATTAAAAATTTTTTGTTGTAAACCTATATTTATTTTTTTTAAGTAAGGTTCATTTCCCTTCCAATTAGCACCAATATCTTTTATTTGTCTAAGATACCAAGGAAAACATCTTATTTTACTTAAAAAAACAGTTATTCTCCCTCTATACAAACTTTCAATATATTTTGGACCAAATATTGAACCCCACCAATTTAATCTAGCGCTACATCTCACTAATCGTGAATATATATCATATAGATTGTTTTTGTAAATATTGCAGTTTTTAATTATACATGAATTTAATTTTTCAATGTAAATTGCGTATCTATAATTTTTTACAATTTCACAAGTTTCTACTAATATATTTTTCGATGGACTACGCATTGCTATTCCAAAATGAGTATTTTTAATAATATCACAATGAAAAATTGAAATTCCACTTGAAGAAGATAAACTAATACCAGCTCCGTTATGAGCAATAATTGAATTTCCGATTGTAACATCAAATGAGTTTTCAATAAAAACCCCTCCAAGATTGACTGAGTTATCGCTTATATTACATTGATAGATATTGATTTCTTTTGAATCATTTAAATAAAATGATATTCCATTTTCGTAGGTGTAGCAGTAGGATATATTGTTATTTTTTGATTTTTCAAATTGGACTCCTATTGAGTTATGTGTAAATACACAGCCGGAAATAAAATTACTATCAGATGAATCAAATAAAATTCCTTGTCCATTTTTATAAAATGTACAATTATCTATAGTATTTTTAATATTATTATTTAATAAAATTCCAACTTTGGATCTATAAATTTCACATTTTTTTACTAATGAATTGTTAGAATTTATCCTTATAGCAGAATTATAAGGATTACCACCTGAATTTCTAATTGTAAAATTAATAAGTTTTATATTATCTTTTGTTAGATTTATTATCTCTTGATTATAAGACCCATCAATTATTGTTGAGTTTTTATTTTCACCTACCAAACTTATTGACTTGTTTATTTTAATAGTTTCATTATAAATTCCATTATAAACAAAAACAAAATCTCCATTTGTTGAATTAATAATACCATCTCTTATGTATCTATAGGGATGTTCCTCAGTTCCATTCCATGGGCCATAAATATTGTCATCGTCTACATATATTATTTTTTTAAAAATTAATGAAGAGTAATTTTCCATTTTTTGACTTGTTACTTGACTTGTTGAACACATTATTATAATTATTAATAGAATTATCGCCTTCTTCATTTATATTATATATTAGTATATATTATATTTAAATGCAGTAGCTAAATTTTATTTAAATAATATATTTGAAAAAATAGAAATCTATATATATTAACGAGTTAAATAATATAATATATAGTATCATGTTATCAATTAACATGAAACGAATAGAAGGTAAATGAATGTTGATTGTAGGGCAAGTATCAAGCGAAGAAGAAAGGTACGAAATTAGATTTATTGCTCATATTTTTATGATTGAAAATAGATTTAGATACCTTGCTCGACAACAAAGAAAAAAATAATAATTTTATTGAAATCCTTCTAGACTTCTTGTTCCAATAAGAGTTTTAGTATCAACAATTCCTTTAAGAGACCTAATTTTCTTAATTACAACATCCCCGATCTCATCAATATCTGTACAATTAATTTTTACAAGAATATCATATTCTCCAAATAGAGGGTGAACCTCAGATATCTCATTGATACTATTTAGAGCATTAAATACTTCTTTTTCATGTAATGGGCTTATTGATAAAAGTGCAAATCCTGTGGCCATGAAATACCGAATGCAAATAATAAGTCTTATATTTTTTCTTTTACAAAATTATATTATTTATATACTTTTAAAGAAAGTCTTCGTAAAAGATATATAATAGTAATGTATTATGTTAACAATTGACAGGAGGTGCTTAATTGGGTGAAAAAGTCAATAATAAATCAAGTATAACAAGTGTTGCTGAAAAAGAGTTAGATTTGTTATCAAGACATTTAAATGTTTTAAAAAATGTTCAGGAACATGGCCCAATAGGAATTATAAAATTATCTCAAATGACCGGACAACCACAACATATGATAAGATACTCTTTGAGAACCCTTGAAAAAGATGGTTTAATTACTCCTTCACGTAATGGAGCTGTCATAACTGATAGAATACATGAAGTATTAGGTACTCTTGAATCAACATTAGATGAATTTTCAACCACAGTACAAGATTTAAAGAAAAAATTGAAATAATTTAATGGTTAGATATTGAATTTTAATTTAATACAAAAATTTATTTTAAAATAAAATTTATGACATTAGATTTTTTACAATATTTGAAAAACAAATTTTATAAACAGGGTCTTGTTTAGCAGGTTGCTATACTAAATGGAAAAGTGATTAATATGAATAAAAAAATATTGATAGCTGGTTTAATAATCTGTGCATACCTTATAGCTGCTACTTCTACTGTTATGGCAGCAGATGAAACAAAAGTATTTTATGATGGATCAGGTGATGTAATTGATGAAACAGGTGGAACTAATCCAGATATTACCGATATTGATTTTGATGAAATTACTTACCAAAAAGAAGATGATCAAGTTACATTAGAACTTGAATTTGTTGGTAATATTAAAAAATCATCCGGTTTATTATTGACTCTTGAATTGGAAACTTCTGAAAATCTATACACTTACGCTTATTTTAATGTTGGTGGATTAGAAGAAGAATATGGGATAGTAACCACTGAGGAAGGTGATGAGGACCTAGATATCACAATAACAGGATTTGATACAAAAAAACTAACCTTTAAATTCAATTTAATAAGTGATGATGAGGATTATGTGTCAATGGCGATATATACAGCAAAGGTCAATGAACAAATGGAAGATCCATATTATGATATTTATCCAAATATTCTTACAATTCAAGTTACAATTGATGGTCCAAGTGAAGGAAAAGTTGATGAAGCCATTCAATTTTTTGGTGAGGCTAATGGAGGAAAAGAACCTTACGAATGGGAATGGCATTTTGATGAGGATTTAGAAATAGATTCTTCTGAACAAAATCCAGAATTTACATTTGATGCCCCTGGAGAATATGAAGTTCAACTTTTTGTTACTGATAATGAGGGAAATATCGGTTTTAACACTTCAACTATTAAAATTAATGGTGGCTCAACTAATGGAGATGGTAACTCTGGAGAAGAATCACCACTACTTTTATTTGTTGGACTTATTGTAATAATTGTAATTGTTGGTATTGCAGTTGTTGTTTATGTTGTAAGAAGATAATAAAATTTTTTCTTTTTTTTCTTTTCAATTTTTCCTTAGTTATCTTTTTATTTGAATATTATATGCCTATTTTAGAGGATATCAAATGGCAAAGAAAGGTAAAAAGAAGGATTCAAAGAAAGACAAAGAGAGTAAATACGCCTACAAAAAGAAAACAGCTTGGGAGATATTTACAAAAGCAAAAATAAAAAGTGCCTTTGAATTTTGTGAAGATTATAAATTTTTTTTAAATTCTGCTAAAACTGAAAGAGAAGCAATTCAGAAAATAAATGAAATTGCAAAATCTAATAAGAAAAATATAATAATTAATCGTGAAAAAGAAGCAGCAATAATTGTCACTGGAAAAAAACCTATCAGTAGCGGTCTAAGAATTGTTATTTCTCATATAGACTGTCCAAGACTTGATCTAAAACAAATTCCATTATATGAAGATACTTCTTCAAATGTCGCTCTTTTTGAAACACACTATTATGGTGGAATCAAAAAGTATCAGTGGGTTATAATTCCTTTATCTCTACATGGAATTGTTATAAAAAAAGATGGTAAAAAAGTAGAATTTGCCCTTGGTGAAGATGATTCCGATCCAATATTTTCTGTTCCTGATTTGTTACCTCATCTTGCCTACAAAGTACAAGCTGTAAAGAAATTAGATGATGCAATTACAGGTGAAAGCTTGGATGTTACAGTAGGTAGTCAACCTGTTAAAAATGAGGTAAGTGAAAAGATAAAGGAAGGAATTTTAGAAAAATTACATAAGGATTATGGGATAACAGAAGAGGATTTCATATCTGCTGAACTTGAAGCAGTTCCTGCATTTAAAGCTAGAGACATGGGTTTTGATAGGTCACTAATTGGAGCATATGGACAAGACGATAGAGCTTGTGCTTATACGTGCTTAAAGGCAATACTTGATTTGAAAAAACCTGAATATACGGCAATTGCTCTTTTTGTTGATAAAGAAGAAATCGGAAGTGAAGGTAACACTACTGCTCAAGTATCAACCTTTTTACGTACTATTATTAAAAAATTAGACCCAAAGGTAGATCCAGATGATGTAATGCTTAAATCAAAGGTTGTTTCGGCAGATGTAAATGCTGCTGTTACACCTAATTATGTCGAAGTATTTGAACTGAAAAACGCATCAACTCTTGGGTGTGGAGTAGTTATGTCAAAGTTTACTGGTCATGGAGGTAAATATGCTGCAAATGATGCATCTGCAGAATATGTTTCTGAAATAAGAACGCTTCTTAACAAAGAAAAAATCCCATGGCAAGCTGCTGAACTTGGAAGAGTAGATACCGGTGGCGGAGGAACCGTTGCAAAATATTTTTCAAGACTTGGTATGGAAGTAATTGATCTAGGCCCACCTGTTATGAGCATGCATTCCCCATATGAGGTGACTTGTAAGGTAGATATTTACTCTTCGTATCTAGCATATAAAGCCTTTTTAATGAAATAGAATAAAAGAATTAATTTTCTTTTTTCTTCCATGATAATTGTTTTGTTGCCCAATATACTATTTGTGGAAGTAATAACGCAGAGGTCCAATCTAACCTTAAAATGAATGGAATTATTGAGATACCAAAAATAATAGTCTGAAAAAAAGATTTATCTGTCCAATTTTTAGCTTCATTGAAAAAAATATAGATAATAAGAATTGCAAACGGAATTTCAACAAATATTATAATCCAATTTAAGGTTTCATAGCTCAAATTAAAGAACTTTTTTCCATAAAAATATATGAGTGGCGGTATAATTATATAACCTATTACTTGAATTCCAAGAATAATCCAATCTGTTGCCCTTCCTACAGCCATTAATATCACTAACTTTCTATTTTTAATAAATTGGAAAAATCTTATTTGATAAGATTAAAATTGTAAAAGTTGCTAAATAACCTCTTATCATGATTTTAACCCTTAGAAATTTAAAATTTTAATTAAATAATCATTTATAAAATCTAGCAAAGAGAAGATTTATATTTTATAATTATAAAAATAATATATTATGTAACATTTAAATATCGTGTATATTATTATTTAAATAGGGGAGACAGTTAAAGAATGATAAATAAAGTCAAAATAATAAGGAAAACTCTGGTAATTGGAGTTTTCATTTTATTTATTGGTATTGTAATTTCACCATCAACAGCAATTAGTTATAATAAAACTAAAATAAACCATGAAAATGAACTAAACGAATTAATATTTGAAGAGTCAATTGAAGAAAATGATTATAAAAATGTTAATGATTTTAAAGGTAATAGTTGGACACTTTACCCCTCAGATGATACATTTATTGAAAAAATCCTTCCCGATGAAAATTATGGTCCTTTAAACTATATTAAAATTGGACGTAACGGTAATGGATATTTTGAGGAAGATGCATTATTAAAGTTTAATACCTCTTCAATTTCTTCAGAAACAAATGTTTTCGCTAAATTATATCTTTATTATTATGATTATATCGAGGAACCAAATGATAGAAAATATAGTTTATATAGGATTACTAATAATTGGGATGAATATAATGTTACTTGGAATACTCAACCTTCATATGAAGCAACACCAACTGATGTTTTATTAGTACCAGATTATCCTAACGTTTGGTTAGAATTTGATGTAACAAATGATGTTAGAAACTTCATAGAAGGTCGATTTGAAAATTTTGGATGGATAATCTCAGATGATGATAACTTTTATCCTGAAGGGCAAAGAGAAGCTGATATTTATTCAAAAGAAAATGGAAACTTTATCCCCTATCTTTTTGTAAAAGAACCAGATACTATTTATGTAGACGATGATAATGTCAATGGCCCTTGGGATGGAACAAAAGAATATCCATTTAATAAAATTCAAGATGGAATTGAAAATTCTTTTTCTGGTGATACTATATACGTTTTTAATGGGACATATAATGAAAGTGTTGTAATTTATGAAGAGCATGTAAATCTCATTGGTGAAAGTAAAGAAAATACTATAATTTTCAATAAAGAGAAACAATATGTAGTTCTTGTTCGTAACAGATATTATGGAATTACAATCAGTGGATTTACTGTTAAAACTGATACAAATAACGAGGAGGGTTATGCTGGTATTGCATTAGATATTTATTCTTATAATAATTATATCACAGATAATATCATTTTTAACAACGAAGTTGGAGTAATTATATGGGGTTCAGATAATAATTATGTCTTAAATAACACAATATCTGATAATATTGGTATTTGTTTTAAAGGTGGAAATGACAATAATATTATTTCAAATAACAGGATTATAGATGTTGTTACTGGTATAAGTTCAGAGGATAATTCTACAAGTAATATTATTGAATATAACGATATTTCAAATGCTCAAATCGGAATTGACTTAAAACATAATACAAAAAATACAAATATAAATCAAAATATTGTATCAAACACAGACAATGGGATTTATTTAAATGGTTATCTAAATAATAGTGTCACCAATAATTTACTAGATAATAATAACAATGGTATATATGCTCACAATGCCAATAGTAAATTTTCAATTTTTGGAAATACTATTATTGAAAATAAAAATGGAATCTATATTGATGACAATGTATATGGTAACATTAGTGGTAATTTTATTGAAAATAATACTTGTGGAATATACTGTCGTGGTGGAAGACAGTCTAAATCTCTATTTATTTATAACAACAATATTGCCAAAAATAAAAACTCAGGTGGAATTTTTACAAATCATGCTATAAATTGTAAAATCTATAATAACAATTTTATCAATAACAAACCAAATGCTAAATTTGTTACTTTTTTTAATCAAGAGTTTGGTAGTCTTAAGAATTTATGGTATGATAATTACTGGGACGATTTAAAAGAATCCACTTATAGAATTTCTGGTAGGATTGGTTTTATTTTTTGTCTTTTACCTTGGTTCAAACTTGATAACCAACCAGCAATAGAGCCCTTCGATATTTGAATATGAGATAGTAAAGATCATCCTACCTTTATTTTGATAAGAATTTTATTTCTATAGTTATGTAATGTTTAAATATTAAATAGCTGATGTAATCGAAGAGGGAGGTAAAGAAATATGCCTAATAATTTGTTTAAAAAGATGCTGGTTATTGGAATATTAATGCTTTTTGTTGGAACAGGGATTTTTCCTAGTATCAGTGGAGATTATGATAGTGAGAAGGATTTTAATAAACTGGTTTTTTATACTTTTGATAAGTATGGTATGAGGGAGTGTGAGGTTGATGTTTCTTCTGATGTTGCTAGTGTTATTTCTGATAGGTTTGATGTTTT
>LSSG01000049.1 GCA_001595915.1 Thermoplasmatales archaeon SG8-52-3 | reverse complement strand
ATAATCTACAGAGAGATAGGCAAACTTTAATGTTCAGCGCTACTGTATCTGAAGATGTTTACAGGATAGCAAAAAAACATCTAAAAAATCCAGTTATATTTAGAACGAAGCAATTTGTAGATACAGATAAATTAAATCAAAAATATTATGATATTTACAATCAGAATGACAAATTTTCTCTTCTTGTTCACCTACTTAAAAATTCAACACCAGGTCTTGCAATTGTATTTTGTGCGACTAGAAAGGAAACAGATATTGTAGCAAGAAATCTTCGACACCAAGAAATAAACGCTTCTGAGATACATGGTGGAATGGGGCAAAATAAGAGATCAAAATCACTTGAGCGTTTGAAAAATCAAAAAATAGATGTTCTTGTTGCAACTGATGTAGCTGCAAGAGGTCTAGATATAAAAGACGTTTCACATGTGTATAATTATGATGTCCCTAAGACACCCAAGGATTATATTCATCGAATAGGTCGTACAGCAAGAGCGGGCGAAAATGGAAATGCAGTGACATTGCTTACAAGTAGAGATCATGATAATTTCAGAAGGGTTCAGAGTGACGGTAAGCTTATAATAGAACAAGCTGTTTTTCCACAATTTAAAAAAGTATCTTTTTTTAGAGGTTATAATAGACGAAGAAAGCAATATTTAAAGGTTTCTTAAATCAAATTTTGATTCAATAGAATGGCAAAATTTTAAAATGGTCCAAAACAACGACCGTATTTCAATATGGGTGTAGTATATATTATAATTTTTTTTAATTAAATATAGACAATTACAATACAAGTTTGTTATGTCAGAATCTTTATCAATTTGTAATACGCTTTTACATCAATTTTTTTAGGCTTTATTGCAAATTCTAATGGTATGGTTACTAATTTTCCATTCTTTAAACTTACACAATGATCGGTAATACTCTTGTTTAACATTTTTACAGCATAATTGCCAAACCGAGCAGCTAAAATTCTATCAATAGACGTTGGATGACCTCCTCTTTGGATATGACCTAGTACTACAACCCTGGTTTCTAGATTTGTTTTTTCTGTAATCATATTTGCAATATCATTACCTTTTGCTTTACCTTCTGCAACAATTATAATCCAACTTTCTTTACCCTTTGAACTACCAATTTTAATTTCTTTACACATTTTATCGATATCAAATTCTTTTTCTGGAACTAAAACCTCTTCACATCCGCCTGCAAGTGCAACTTGCAATGCAATATATCCACAATCCCGACCCATTACTTCCACCACAAATATCCTCTCAAGACTAGTTGCTGTATCCCTTATTTTATCTAATGCATCTAGAGCAACATTAGCTGCAGTATCAGCTCCGAGAGCCAAATCAACACCATTTACATCATTATCAATTGTTGCAGGAATACCAACAACAGGTATATTATATTTAGTTGATAGAACATGAGCTCCTGTTAGAGAACCATTGCCACCTATTACAATCAGACCATCAATATTATTTTTTTTGATATTTTGAACAGCTTTTTTTTGTTCAGATTCATTATAAAATCTTTCGGATCGAGCGGTTTTAAGAATTGTTCCACCTTGATTAATAATTCCAGATACCGAACGTCTATCTAATGGGATGAACTTATTATTTATTAAACCATCATAACCTTTCAAAACACCTGTAACTTTGATATCGTTCTTATATGCAGTACGTACAATAGATCGAATTGCGGCATTTACACCCCCACAATCTCTTGTTAAAATCGCTATTTTTTCCATATTTAACAAAAGTTATAACTCATTAATATTTTTAAATCAATTTGTCTGACTTTAAAAAAATAAAATTTTATTATAAACGACATAATCGTAAAAAAGGATCCCAAGCATCGAATGCATCCCTATGCAGACGTTAAAAATATTAACAAACTCAATTTTTTTACTGGACATTTTTTCTAATAATCATACTTCATGTGTTGTAAACATATTTAATCCGGCTTTTATAAAACGAAAATCTTTATTTTTGAAAGCATAAAACAATTGTCTTAGTATATAACGTGGATTAAGGTAAAAATTACGATGTGCTTTCATACAATAGTTTTTTAACTCTTCTTTTGTAAAAAGCCCTAAATTTCGCATTGAATCAGCAATAACACTATATTCATCCTGTTTTATCATTCCCTCTTCTACTGCTTTATTCCATAAAGGAGAACCATATACATAACGCAGTATAAGAAAATGAGCAACATCAAGAGGTAAAGATTTGGCAAATTTTATTGTATTTTCGATATGTTTTTTTGTTTCGATAGTAGCACCAATTATAAAATTTCCAGACGTAAAAAAACCCATCTCTTTACTAAGTCTTATAGCCTCAGTAATCTGATTAAGAGTCGTCTTTTTATCATATACATTTAAAACATCTTGATTACCTGATTCTAATCCAAAACAAATAAAGCTAACACCTGCATCCCGCATTTTCTCAAAAAGTCTCCTCTCCGCAGAATCAACCCTTGCCCCCATAATCCACATATTGATTTTCAGTTCCTTTTCAATTATTTTATCCATTATTTTTTCTGCTCGATTTTTATTTGCAAGAAAATTATTATCCGCGATTATAATTGAATAATAACCTTGAGAAACTATATCTTCTATTTCTTCAATAACATTTTCTACAGACCTTTCATCGTAATTGGATCTAATTGAATTATAACCACAAAAACGACAATGATTAGGGCATCCTCTACTTGTTATAATTGATGTAGTTCTACCATTTGTAAGTTTTTCTCCAATAAAAAATCCGTATTCATATTTACTAACTAGGTGACGAGCAGGAAATGGCAACGAATCTAGGTTTTTTATTGGTTGCATAGGTATGGTTTGTTTTATTTCTCCTTTGTCTTTATAATAAATCCCAGGTATAGAAGATAAATTTCCTTTTCCCTTTAAAACATCGGCAATTGCACATATTATCACCTCCACATCTCCAGTAGCACAAATATCTGCATTTAAATCAATAATTGACTTTTCAGGTGTAATATTGCAGTGTGGTCCCCCGATTAAAAGAGGTATCGTAGGGTTATAATCTTTTATTAAATGTGCTAAATCAATGGATTCATTCAATGAATTAGTATAAATAGTCATACCAATAACATCGGCTGAATCAATCTTTTTTATTAATTCAGATTCTTTAACATTTTCAGCGTTATAGTCTAACACTTCTACAGTATGTCCTTTTTTTTCAAGCATAGTAGATAAATATAATAGTCCTAAAGGTGGGGAGTAAGGACCAGGAGGTAATACTCTTTTTTCAGAAATTATGAATCTTTGACCAGGTGGAAAAATAAATAAAAATCTCATTTTTCTCTCTAGAATTAATAACTTTATATTTATAATAGATTTTCTGATTCTTTAATGTAAGAAAAAAAATCTGATTTATAGGTTGAGAACATTAAAAAAATGGTTCCAAACAACAATCACATTACGATACAAGCGCAATATTATCAAATCTGAAATTAATAGTGTTAAGTTGATTAAAAAAAAAAGAAGTAATTTCGGGATAACACACCTTTTTTATCAATACAAAACATTTATTTATTAATAAAATAATTGCTTTTTATTATCTTATAAAAATTAATAAACCTAGTTTTTAAAAATTTTCTTTAGATAGTAAATAGCTTTTTGGGCATCTCTTATCAACCAGGATACTATTTTTCTTAATTATAAATGGAAAAGTTTTACATCCTTTAGGTCTATTATCATAAATCTTACATTTATTATCATTATCAAGAAACTTGCATTTCCTATGAAGAACTGATTTCTTCTCATCATATTTCTTATAATATAAGCTGAAGTAACAACAAATAGCACAGTTAGAGCAAGAATCTCCACATTCATTCAAAATCTGATTTAACTTTTCTATTAATCCTGTGTCAATATAATTTTTTTTATTATCAGTTTTATTTTTCATATAAAGCTAATACCAGGATTATAAAAAAAACTGTTGCTTTTTGTTTTCCCATTCTAGATATTAAATTTTTTTTTCAAAAATTCTGTAATAATTTAATTAGAAAATTATCTAATAAAAAAAAAAAGAAAATTTCAATTACTTTTAATTTTACATTAAAAATCATTCATAAAATTTATATAATTTATCTTAACGTGCCTTGCAAAACCTAGAAAAAAGTTGGTTTCCTCCGAACTATTTATCATAATATTTATGCCACAAAATCCAACTATACCTGTATAAAAAGTAGACATCGTTTTAATTCCTCCAATAATACTTCCATTCCATGATTTTATACCATTTATACCTAATGTCCATACCCATCCATTTCCTCCCCATCCCTCATTAGGTGCTCCCCAATAAATTAACGCATCTAGCAATATAGGACGGTAATCATCAATAAAATCAGTTATCATAATAATCGGTACAAGAAATATTAAAAATAGGTTAGAATTAGTTTTTTCAGCTACTAAGGCAAAAAATCTAAAGGGTATTCCATCAATTATCGTCTTTGAGGTTTTTCCAATAGTAAGACAAAACTTATTTTCGTTATTGTCCAATGATTGGTGACTATCTATTAATCTTTGGTATCTTCCTATTGTTAACCTTTGAACCTTTTGAATACTCATATCACCAAACAAACCGTATTTATATAATTCCTTGATTCCCAACTTAAATATTTCAATTGCCTCCTCTCCTGATTCGACAAAATTCAATCTATTATGTAAAACCTCAATAAGAATAACTAATTCTTTTATTTCTTTTAATGATAAATCTACTTTATTTTTTGTTCCAAAACCATATAATTCACTTGTGACTTTGATTGATTTATTTTTTGTAAAATTATCAGCAGATAGAGAAGGTTCTATTGTTAATCCTATAAAAAGAATTATAATTAAAAATATTAGAGTCTTACTTAATAAACCCCTCTGCTTGTTCATTTATTTATTAACCTCCCTCAATATTATCATCTTATAAATGATATTTAAATGTTTCAATAACAAAAATATTGATCTCATTTAAACTATATATTGAAATTTATATTCTTCTAAAAAAAGATAATATTGTTTATCAAATAATACAAAAATTTTTTTATAATATTTATTAATTTGTAATTTAACAATGAAATATGAGGAAATACTATATAACGGTACAGCAAATCCAGTATTTGATTACCCAAAACATGTTGGTAGAGTAAGATTATTTTTTAATTCATTTATTTGTCATATATGTAGAGTTATTCCATTTATTAAAATAAAAAATTCTTTATACAGAATGATTGGAGTAAAAATCGGAAAAAATGTAGTAATTGCTGCATATGTTATAATTGATCCTTTTTTTCCTGAATTAATTACAATTGAAGATAATGTTATAATTGGTGTTGGAGCAACAATTCTTTCCCATGAATATTCTCAGGAGAAACTTAGAAAAGGAAGAGTTCTTATAAAAAAAAGAGCACTTATTGGCGCTGGAAGTCTTATTCGTTGTGGAATAACTATTGGTGAACATGCAGTTATTGGAGCACAAAGTTTTGTAAACAAAGACATACCAGATTATACAACAGCAGGTGGTGTTCCTGTTTCGATAAATATAATTAGAAAAAAGAATAAATATTTGTAAAGTAAAATATAATAGTAATTGAAAACTATGATTTAACTAAAATTCTACAGTTTATATACCAAAAAACTCATTCTTGGATATATATTAAAAAAAAATTATATTACAAAGATTAAAATCCCAATCTAAATTCAATCTTAGTTAAAAAAGGTCAAATTTAAACTCTATCTTATACCTATTAAATAATTAATATTTACCAATATATTAATATACAAAATATCAATCACCTGCTTGGGTTTTTTATATGGTCCAAAAAGGATTTAATGCCTTTAAGATGGCTCAAGAACAATTTGAAAAGGTTGCAGAAAAACTAGAACTAGATAAAGCTACAAGAGATTTACTAAGTGTTCCAATGAGAGAATATCATTTTCTAATTCCAGTTAAAATGGATGATGGAAAAATAAAAATATTCAAAGGTTTTAGGATTCAACATAATGATGCAAGAGGACCTTGCAAAGGTGGAATCAGATTTCATCCCCAGGAGACAGCTGATACTGTCCGTGCTCTTTCAATGTGGATGACTTGGAAGTGTGCGGTAGCAGATATTCCATTAGGTGGAGGAAAAGGTGGAGTTATTTGTGATCCACATGATCTTTCAGAAAGAGAACAAGAAAGTTTATGTAGAGGTTGGGTTAGACAAATAGCAAGAGATATTGGACCAGTAAGAGACGTACCAGCTCCTGATGTAATGACAAATAATCAACATATGCTTTGGATGATGGATGAATATCAGACTATTATTGGAGGTCAATATCCCGGAGTTATTACAGGTAAACCAATTGCACTAGGTGGGTCATTGGGACGCTCAGAAGCGACTGGATATGGTTTAGTTTATGTTCTTAGAGAAGCATTAAAAGAAATGAATATTGATATTAGCAAATCGACTGCAGCTGTTGAAGGATTTGGAAATGTATCCCGTTATGCTATAGAGTTGTTTATACAATATGGTGGAAAGGTCTTATCTGTTTCATGCTGGGATCAAAAAGAAAGCTGCGCTTATAGTTATTACAAAGAAAAAGGAATTAACAATGATGAACTTGTTAAAATCACGGATCGTTTTGGTACAATAGACAAGAAAAAAGCAGAAAGTCTTGGTTATGAATGTCGTCCTGGAAAGGATTGGCTTACAGATAAAGTCGACATACTAATGCCTAATGCATTAGAAAATTCGATTACTAAAGATAATGTAGAGGATATTAATGATAGCGTTAAATTAATTATTTGTGGGGCAAACGGTCCTATCACACCTGAAGCAGACGATGTTCTTGAAAAGAGAAATATTATTGTAATTCCTGATTTCTTAGCAAATGCTGGAGGTGTTGTCTGTAGTTATTTTGAACAAGTTCAAAATAATCAAAACTATTACTGGAGTAAGGATGAAGTTCTTGGTAAGCTTGATGATAAAATGACAAATGCTTTTTATAAGGTCTGGGAATTTGCAAATAGAAAAAAATTGCGATTAAGAGATGCAGCTTACATGATAGCAATATCAAGAGTTGTTGAAGCATGTAAATTGCGTGGTTGGATTTAAATCAAAAATGTAATATGAATCTTATAGAAAGAGAAAAAAAAATAATATCAACTATAGAAGAAATAACAGGTATTAAATTAAATTATAAAAATTTTCAATTAGACGATAAAAATCATACAAAATCAGATTTAAAAATAAAAGAAGTAAAAATTAAAGAATTTTCCAATATAAAAAACCTAGAGGATTTTGAAAATATAATACTATCTAGTGATAAAAATATTCTTTTAAAATATGCAAAAAGTAATTTATTTTCTAAATGGTTAAAAGCTTTTGGAGAAAATGAGCTTTCTAAAAAATGTCAATCATTTGAAAAAGAATTCAATCAGGTTGAAAAACTAAGGAAAAAAATAATAGATTTACTAGAAGAATATAGATATTCTATAAATCAGAGCTTTGTTACAAGTTACCAGAGAACTAATATCAAGGATCATATTAAATTGAGCCAAATAGGCTCTGGTTCTTATGGGGGAAAAGCAAGAGGTATCGCATTTTTAGCAAAAATTGTATCAAAATATTTAACTGATGATATGTTTCATAATTTAAGAATTACTATCCCAAGGAGTATTGTACTATCGACTGATGTCTTTGATGCTTTTATCGAACAGAATAATCTCTTAGAATTGGATTTTACCCATATGACTGATGAAAGAATTGTTTCAAATTTTATTGCTTCAAATTTACCTCCAACAATTATTGGTGATCTCCGTTCATTTATAAGAAATACAAAAAGCCCATTAATATTAAGATCCTCAAGTCTTCTTGAAGACTCTCTATTGCAACCTTTTGCAGGTATTTATGCTTCAATGTTACTACCTAATGAATCCTGGGAAACAGATCAAAGATTTCAAGAGGTCTGTAATGCAATAAAATATGTTTTTGCATCAACTTATTTTGAGAAAGCAAGGTCTTATATCAAATCCACCACAAAAAATTTTACTGATGAAAAAATGGCAGTATTAATTCAAGAGGTTGTTGGAAACAAATATGATACTTTTTTTTATCCGAATATATCAGGGGTAGCAAAATCTTATAATTATTATCCTTCTGGCTCTTGTAAACATGAAGATGGAATTGTATACCTTGCACTCGGTTTAGGTAAATCAATAGTCGATGGAGGTAGCTCTTATTGTTTCTGTCCAGAAAAACCTAAAGCTCCATTATTTGGTACACCAAAGGATTTTATAAAATATTCACAAAAAAGTTTCTATGCCTTGAAATTGAAATCTGTTTACACCATTTTCTCTAAAAATGAAGAAACCACTTTAGAAAAACTCGATATTGATATTGCAAAAAAACATGGTGTTATAGATAAAGTTGCATCCACATATCTTCCAAGAGATGACAGTCTATACCCAGGTTTATATGACGAAGGTGCTATTGTTATTGATTTTGGTCCAATTGTTCTTTATAATTCCATTCCATTAGCAAAAGCACTAAAATTATTATTGCGTGTAGGAGAGCTTGCACTTGGTTATCCAGTTGAAATAGAATTTGCAATAAATTTTAATAAAGACGAAAAAGAATCCGCTGAGTTAACGATATTACAGATTAGAAGTATGATTCCACCTGATAAATACTACAATGTTAATATTAATGAAATTGATATTGAAAAAGCGATATGCTATAGTGAAAACGCTTTAGGAAATGGTTTATACAAAGGCATCAAAGATATTGTATACATAAAAGATGAATATTTCCATATGTTGAATTCAAATAGAGCAGTAAGTCAAATAAGAGAAATAAATACCAAGTTAATGAATGAGGGCAAATCATATATATTGATCGGACCAGGACGATGGGGTTCAGCTGATTCCTGGTTGGGAATACCTATTATTTGGAGTGATATTGCAGGAGTTAAGATTATTGTAGAAACACCATATGGTGAGAGACCAATAGATTCATCACAGGGTTCGCATTTCTTCCATGATATGATATCTTCACAAGTAGGATATATAACTACAAAAAAAGATAAGGGCAATATTAATTGGAAATGGCTTGATAATCAAAAAGTAATTGAAGAAAAAAAGGATGTAAAGCATGTAGAAACATCCTCTATATTAGAAGTAAGAATAGATGGAAAACATGGAAAGGCAGTAATAATTGAAAAAAAAAGTGGATAAAAAATAAAAAACAAATTATGGAAGATGAAAAATGGACGAAACTAAAGAAAAAAATCACAATACCTCATCACATTATCAAACAAATGAACTAAAAGAAAGAGTAAAAGAATTAGATTGTCTTTATGGGTTAACGAATATTGTCAAAAACAAAAATCTTTCCTTAGATGAAGCTTTGCAAAAAGTTGTAAAGTTGATACCACCAGCTTGGCAGTATCCTGAAATTACTTGTGCAAAAATTACTATTAAAAACAAAGAATATAAAACTGAAAATTTTAAGGAAACAAAATGGAGTCAAATCAGTAATATCATATTAGATGATAAAAAAATTGGAGTTTTAGAGGTTTATTATTTAGAAAAAAAACCTCAATTGGATGAAGGACCTTTTCTAATTGAAGAAAGAAGATTGATAGATGCAATCTCAGATCTGTTAGGACAATATATTGGTGAAAAGAAAAACAAAGAAGTCCTTATTGAATCGAAAACTGCTGAAAAAAAACAGGATTGGGAGGTAATAATTGATCTGCTTATAAAAACAGATCCTAGAACCCTACTGAGACTAACAAGAAAAATGACATATTATCTTTTTAGATATGAAAACGAAAAAATTACATCCTTAATAAGTAAAATTTGCCCTGTTGATAAAGGATCATCATCAAGTCAATGGTGTGGAATTAACATGCCTAATCCAAGACAAGATCTTGATTCATTAAAAAGTATTCAAAAAAAAGTTTTTGAAATTGCAAAAGATACTATACCCTCTGAAGAAATCTCAAATCTGTTTCAAAATTGGATGAAACAAGATAAAGCTCGTCCATTGATATTGGCCTCTCAAAGAGAAGGTATATCTCTATTAGAAATCACTGACGAACTAAATAGATTTTATAATCAAGAATTAGAGGATACAATTTTAGCCCCAGAAGATAAAATAAGTATCAAAACAGCCCTGATTAGACGATTTTTTACTAATAGACCTGATTATGTAAATGTTGCTAAATCATTTATTAATCCTGAGGATTTTATTACATTGTTAAGCCGTACTGTTGGACCAACTCATGGTTCAGGGAAATTTGGAGGAAAAACATCAGGGATTTTTTTAGCTGAAAAAATCCTTAGAGAATCAATGAAAAAAAATGATATATTAACAGATATATCATTTCCTAAAAGTTGGTATATAACTTCAGATACAATTTTCAATTTCATCCATTATAATGATTTAGATGAAACCTTTCAAACCAAATATTTGCATCCAGATCAAATTCGTCAAGAACAACCATTCTTAGAACAGGTTTTTAAAAATGCAATATTTCCGTATGAGATTGTTGAGGGATTTAGAAAGATAATTCGTGATTTAGAAGGAAAACCAATAATTGTTAGATCATCAAGTCTTCTTGAAGATAGTTATGGTGCAGCTTTTTCAGGTAAATATAAAAGTCTTTTTATTGCAAATATTGGAAGTGAAGAAGAAAGACTTTACTCCCTTATGGATGCAATAGCAGAGGTTTATGCATCTACATTTAGTCCTGATCCTATTGAATATAGACGTGAACGTGGACTACTTGATTTTAGCGAAGAAATGGGTGTACTTATTCAAGAAGTAGTTGGAATTAAAGTAGGTCATTACTACTTGCCTGTTTTTGGAGGAGTAGCCTTTAGTAGAAACGAATTCCAATGGTCTCCCCGCATACGGAGAGAAGACGGAATGATAAGGTTAGTACCAGGTCTAGGTACAAGAGCAGTTGACAGAGTAGGAAACGATTATCCAATTCTTGTTTCACCAAAAAAACCTAATCTTCAAGTTAATCCTCTAGTAAGTGAAAGGATTCAATACTCACCCAAATTTATGGATGTTATAAATTTAAAATCTGGAGCTATTGAAACAGTTGATGCTATCGATTTATTAAAAGAACATTCTGAGGAGTTCCCAAACCTAAATCATATAATATCAATATATAAAGATGGAAGACTTGATAATCCTCCAAGTATTTTATTAAACCCAAAAGAATCAGATATAGTAATTACATTCTCAAATCTATTTGAGAAAAGTAATTTTTTAGAAAAAATGAAACATATTTTACAGATACTTGAGGAGGTAATTGGAACTCCAGTTGATGTTGAGTTTGCATCAGATGGTGAAAGAATATTTATGCTTCAATGCCGACCTCAAAGTCAGTCAAGAGGAATAGAGAGAATACCAATTCCTAAAAATATTTCCACTGATAAAAAATTGTTTTTTACTAATAAATATGTCACTACAGGCCAGGTTGAAAATATCGAATTCATCGTATATGTTGTTCCAGAGGAATACGAAAACCTGCGAACAAGAGAAGATATGCAAAAAATTGCTACAATAATAAACGAGCTAAATAACACATTACCAAAAAGAAAGTTCATTTTGATGGGGCCAGGCAGATGGGGTAGTAGAGGAGATATTAAGCTTGGAGTTCCAGTTAAATATGGGGATATAAATAATACATCACTTCTAGTAGAAATTGCAAAAGAAAAAGGAGAATATACTCCCGAGCTTTCTTTTGGAACACATTTCTTCCAAGATCTTGTAGAAGCTGAAATAAAGTATCTACCTCTTTATCCTAATCATTCTGAAAACATTTTTAACGAAGATTTACTCCTATATCAAGAAAATCATCTATCTCATATTTTGGAAAATCATCTTGAATATGAAGATGTAGTTCGTGTAATAAAAGCAAAAGATATCTATTCAGGAAATACACTTTCCATTATAATGGATGGAGAAGCAGGAGAAGCATTAGCATATTTAAAATCACCTGATCACTGGAGTTGGCGTATGCAAAAAGTAGAAGAAATCGCTGAAAAACTTGATTCAGAAGTCTATGGAATTGAATCATTGTACTTAATAGGAAGTACAAAAGAAGGAACGGCAGGTCCAGCTAGCGATATAGATCTTTTGGTTCATTTTAAAGGGACAGAAGAACAAAAAGAAAAATTACTAGCGTGGTTTGATAATTATGGTAAAAAATTAGATGAAGAAAATCAAGAAAGGACAGGAATTAAAACAAGTAATCTTTTAGATGTTCACATAATAACAGATGAGGATATCAGAAAAAAAGACTCATGGGCAACACATATAACATCTCCATATATGAGCGTGAAAAAAATTCCCTTAAAAAAGTAAAAATATTAAAATCTAAATTAGGTCTCTAGTTGCATTTTTCAAATCATCGGTGTTAAATCTAACTAAAGCAAGTTCGGGTCCATCATGAGCTGCACTGAAAGAATACGTTTTACCAAATTTTTCTTTCCAATAACCTGTTATTCTTGCTGATTCATGAACATGTCCATGAAGAGTAAGAAAAGGTTGATTTTTCTTTATGAAATTTTGAATAGCAATACTTCCAACATTAACATCAATGGGTGCATAATCAACCTTTCTTCCATCTAAATCAGCCCTATCTAAATATGATTTGTATGGAGGTGAATGAAAAAGAAAAATGGTTTTTTCAAAAGCAATTTTTTTAGAAAGATTATCTAAATCCTCCTGAATTGTTGAATATCGGATTTTATCTTTAGAAATCTTTACTGTTCTAAAACCTTTCTCAGGAGAAACAGCACCTACATCAACATATTGTGAAACATCATATCTTTCCCAATCTTTAAACATAAAAGGTGTAGGAGGAACATAAGAGTAACCAATAACAAAAAGGCTATTAAATGATACAGTTTTATTATGAACATATTCAATTAAATCATCCTTTTCTGCTTCAATCAAAATCCTTTCATAAATTCGTGGATCGTCATTACCAAGAATAGTAAAAAACCTGGATTTAACTCCTAATCTTTTCAATTTTGAGACATTAGTTAAAAAAACATCCTGTATGAAATTATCTACATCATTATTAATTCCAAATGTACTTGGGAGAAGGTCTCCTCCTAAAAATACTCCCTCTGGTTTTTCCCTTTCAATGGTTTTGAATAATTTATTATAACGTGTTTTATTCCCGTGAAGATCAGACACAAATATACAATTCAATTTTTCTCACCTGTTTAGCTGAAAAATTATGTATAAACTGTTATCATATTTATTAATCTATGACTAAAAGTTATTATTTTATTTTTGTCAATGGATGATAATTAGGTTTCCACATCTTTGATTTGATATATTCAATTGAATATTCAGCCCCATCATGTTCTTCTGCAATCTTTTGTGTTGTTGATTGTGCAATATTTGCACTAATATCTCTAATTTCCTTAAAAGGAGGATAAATAATTCCTCTAAAAATTAATTTTTCTGGTGTCATCTTAGATAAAGTGTAAGCAGCTTCTGTGAATACTGAATCACTTATATAATCAGTTTGACTTATAATAACTCCCAATCCAACTCCTGGAAAAATAAAAAAATTATTACCCTGTCCTATTGTAACATCTTTCCCATCATATTGAAAAGTTTCAAATGGAGAACCTGTTGCAACAATTGCCCTACCTTTAGTATATTTATATATCTCCTGTGGACTTGCTTCCGAATTTGAGGTAGGATTTGATAGAGGAAATATTATCGGATGTTTTGTATTTTTAGCCAATATTTTTAAAATATCTTCATTAAAATGTCCATACTGTCCGGAGGTACCTATTAAAACATTAGGTTCAAAATTACTAACAGTTTCAAGAAGTGTAATATGATTGATATCTTCAATAGACCATTTGTTATATACATTTTTATTTACAACAAATGGTTTTTTATAATCTGGAACCTCTTTTTTTTCAGTTATTAATCCTTTACTATCTAAAAGAATAATTTTTTCATTAGCTTTTTCTTTTGAAAGATTAAATCTTGAAACTAAGCAAGCAGCAATTCTTCTAGCAATTCCTATACCTCCTGCTCCAGCACCATAGATTACAAATTTTTGATCTTTTAATTCTTCTTCAATTACCCGCATTGCATTTAATAAACCTGCTAAGGCAACCGAACCTGTACCTTGAATATCATCATTAAAACTTGGAACTTTATATCGATATTTATCAAGAATTGTAAAAGCGTTTTGTCGGCTAAAATCTTCCCATTGAATTAAAATCTTTGGAAATTTTTTTTGAAGTGCGTTTATGAATTTATCGATAAAATCTATATATTCTTGTCCCTGTAGTCGACCGGCTTTATAACCAAAATAATAAGGGTCCTCAAGATCTTCAATATTATTTGTTCCCACATCCAAACAAATAGGAATTGTTTCCCAAGGTCTAATTCCCGCTCCAAGTACATATAAAGCAAGTTTTCCAATAGGTATATTCATCCCACCTATACCTTGATCTCCTAATCCTAAAATACCTTGATTATCAGTTACAACAGCTATGGTAGGACGATTGAACCTAAATTGGTCAAATACCTTTTCAGCATCTTCAATAGATGTTGGTGATAAAAAAATACCTCTAAATCGTGCAGAATCTCGAGAATATCTTAAAACTGCTTCACCAACTGTGGGCGTGTATATAATTGGAATGATTTCTTCCATATAGCGATAGTTATAGGCATAAAAAAGTAACTCATTTCTATCTTGAAGATCTCTTAAAAAATTATAACGAGCGATATCAACTTCCTTTTTAAGAGCCGAAAGTGTTTTTTTGTCAAGTCTATCACAATTTTTACATAAATCTAGAGTAGTTCCAAGTCTATGGTATCTTCGATGAACAATTTCAATTTGTTGATCAATTGTTAAAACTCGAGGTGGAATTAAACCATCAATACCAAATTCTTCTCGTTCCTCTTTACTAAATGCTGTACCCTTATTTAGAAGAGGAGCTCTAATAACATCGTTACCCTC
>LSSG01000048.1 GCA_001595915.1 Thermoplasmatales archaeon SG8-52-3 | reverse complement strand
AAATAGGTAGATACCTCAAGAAAAATTCCTAGTGATGAAATTACCATTCCAAATAAAAAGAAAACAAATGACATTCCAAGTGTAAAAATTACTCCAATCCAGAATCCCTGTAATGTGTATTTTTTGTTTTTATTTTTCGAATCCTCTTGTAAAGATCCTACATAAGATATCATTGCAACAAGTAGCGCAATTGAGCATGGTGTTGCAGCAGTAAGAATTCCTAATAAAAAAATTCCAAGAAAAGTAATACTTTCACTTCCTCGACCTCCCTTAAAACCTTCCCAATTTCCAGACAATATATCTGATACATCCTTTGAAAGTGACTCATATGTTCGAATTCCGTCCAATTTTCCTTGACCAAGTAAATAAACATTATACACGCCGACTATCTTAAAATCCTGATTAATCAATACAATTGAGGGATTTGAAAAGGCACCATCAACTGTCCAATATTTCTGGTATAGACTTGCAATTTGATATGGATTAAAATCCTCGACCCAATGCCAACTTATATTTACACCAAAATCACGTTCGGCCATCTCAAAACCACTATCAGAAAAAGGATTTTTTCTAAGATTGATTGTTACAATAGTCACATTTTCTTTCTTGTTATGTAGACTTTTTAACTCCTCAATTTGTTCTTTCATCTCCTCTTCACATTCTATACAGATTGGAGTTTCAAGTGCTGTAAAATGAAGAATTATTACATTGCCTATGTAATTGCTTAAAGAAAAATTCATACCATGTTCGTCAACAGCAGAGAAATCATATGTGTCAATAACCTTGTAATCCTCTGCTTCTGCATTTGGCTGAATAAAAATACCAACAATTATCATCAAAACTGCTGCTGATAGTAAAATCTTCATTGCAAATTTCATCTTAGATCCCCTCTATTCTGGTTCCAATAATAAATACCATCCTTTAACCATTCTTCCATATCACTGTATTTTACGTCTAGCTCCCAACTATGCCAGGCATATTCTAATGTTCCACTGTTATTAATTATAGTTAAAATACATGTAAAGGCAAGGTAACCTGGTGGTCCATCCGGGTCGTAAAGATATGAATCATATCCATTTGTCTCTATTGAACCACCTAAAGTAAGATCAAAATCATAAAAAACAACATGCTCATTAAAATCATCAGCTAATTTTATAGTCCTATCTGCCTGAGGTTGGCAAGCTTCACATCCTGTCTTATGAACTACAAATAATACACATCCCTCTTTTAATGAATCATTTACCCATGAAAGATGAGTTACTGATTCGCTACTATTTGCATGATTATCTGGGTAAACTATCCAGAAGTCATCATTTCCTTTACCGATTGAATGTACTGGTGAATAATCTGTCAGCCAATCATCATCATTAGAATTTTCTTTTTTTACATTTTCAGTGCAACCACTAAAAACTAGAAGAAGTATGATTGTGAGTAGCATAATAACTATTTTTTTAGAAATCATTTCTCATCCTCTTTTTTATTTATTTTTTTTATAATTTTTTTAATTTCATCAACCGTAGGCTGATGACCAGATATTTTCACCTCACCATCTACAACTAATGCTGGAGTCATCATAACTCCGCGGTTAATTATATCTTGAAGGTCTTCAACTTTTACAACTTCTGCTTGAATCCCAAGCTCTTCAACTGCTTTTCTCACATTTTTTTCAGTTGCCCTACATTTTGCACAGCCAGTTCCTAACACCTCAATTTTCATTTTTTTCACATCCTTCAACTCGAAATAAATCCATAAGTAAAACCTACAAAAGTTGCAACAACTATAACAAGACAAATATATACAAATGCCTTTTTTAATCCAATTACCCTAGTTATAACGATCATATTTGGAAGACTCAATGAAGGACCTGCAAGAAGAAGTGCAAGAGCAGGACCTCCTCCCATAATTCCTGTACTATAACCAAATAGATCTCCAACGATTGCGACTTCAAGAAGTGTTGGCATATATAGAATTGCACCTATTATTGATGCAAGAAAACAGGAAAATATGTTATTTCCTCCAATATAGGGTGCTACTGCTTCACCAACTGCTGTTGCGGGATTTGCACCGGGTATTAAATATGCAGCAACTCCACCTATAATTCCTACGATAAAAACTCCAATTAAGAGAATTGGAAATATCCTTTTTGTAAGAAACCAGGTTTCATTACCCCAATTTTTTACCTCATCACGCGAATAATAAAAAATTAAAATCACTGATAATATGATTGTAAGTAAATATACAATGGCAATTTTTGGAATCCAATCTATATAATCAGTGCTTGCTGCACCAATTATGAGAATTAATACAAGTAAAAGAAAAAACAATAAGGATATTTTTAACGGACGATTTGTTTGTTCAGTATCTTGAGCTAACTTTACATTGTTTTTCTTTTTTTCTTTCTCTTCTTTTCTAAATACAAATGCCATCAAAAGGCCTATAAAAATTGACATGAAAACTGCACCAATCACACGTGCAAGACCTATTTCAAAACCTAAAACACGTGCTGTAAGAATTATTGCTAGAATGTTGATTGCTGGACCTGAAAATAAAAATGTTGTCGCAGGACCAATTCCTGCCCCACGTTTATAGATACCTGCAAACAATGGTAATACAGTACAACTACAAACAGCAAGAATTGCACCAGAAACTGATGCAATAGAATATGAGATATACTTTTTTGCCTGAGCACCAAAATAATTCAATATTGTAGTTTTTGAAACAAAAACTGATATTGCTCCTGCAATAAAAAAAGCTGGTACTAGACATGTTAGAACATGTGCTGAAAGATACTCTTCTAAGGTTTCAATCCCGAATAATAATATATCAATTGGCGTCATAAGCTCATTTTATCCTTTTTACTTGGTCAATTATTGTGTAAATATCCTTATTTGATACTTTTACCATAATTCTTGTACCATCTTTTCTTTCTTTTATAATACCTGCATGATTCAATACTTTCAAATGCTGTGATACATTTGGTTGAGATTTACCGGTATATGGAATGATTTTACAGATGCATTTTTCCTCTTCTCTTATACATTCTAGTATCTTTAGTCTGGTAGGATCTGCTAAAGCTTTGAATATATCTACCTCGCCCATGAGCAGAATA
Source organism: Thermoplasmatales archaeon SG8-52-3 (assembly GCA_001595915.1). Lineage (GTDB taxonomy): Archaea > Thermoplasmatota > E2 > DHVEG-1 > DHVEG-1 > SG8-52-3. The sequence goes on along the minus strand of LSSG01000048.1, from coordinate 2,189 downwards.
TAAACATATAAGAATATTTAAATATTACTATATTCATTATAGGCGACGAGAAAAATAATTTTCGTAGGGAGTGTATTATATGAAAAAAAAGTTATGTAGTCTTATATTTACTTATTTACTTTGTTTATTTTTGTTTTTATCAATTATCAACATAGTAACTGCAGCAGATCCAACTGTTGGAGAAATCAAACTAACACCAACAAAACCAACTCCACAATCAGATGTTACTGTATCATCTGATATCTCTGGTAGTGATGTTTCAAAGGTACGATTAATCATAAATGAATGTAATAAGCAAAAAGGAATTTGTCTTGCATCAAGAAACATCACAATGAATAAAAAAAGTGGTAATACATTTGAAACAACAGTTACCCTTCAATGGGAGGATGCAACCTCAATTACTTATCATATAAGTTTAGAAAGCTATGGAAAATGGATAGAATATGATGAGTATACAACATTATTATCAACAACAGGTAGTTCAAATGATTCAAATGGATCTCCTGGATTTGAAATAATTGTTTTTTTAATTGCGATAATTGGTTTTGTAATATATGTTAGAAAAATTAAATAAATTTTTTATCTTATAAAAAGTAACATCTCACTTCAAGGCTATTTGTTGCTATCTTTCCTTCATCGTCATAAGCTATAACACTTATTGTATGATTTCGAATAACTCTTTTTAATAATCTTACTTTCCTAAAAGTGTATTCATAAGGTTCTTCGTTATCTTCTCCTACTAGATTGTCATCTATATAAAACTCAACCTTTTCAATTCCAGAGTCATCATATGCCTCTGCAACAATTTTAGTTCTTCCCACAAGAACAGTTGGCTTGCGAAATATGTAATCCCAAATTGGAAGTCCCATTATATGTAGGTAACCAACTTTTGGTACGCTGAATCCTACTGAGGGCGGAAGATTACCACCAGAAAGAAGTTCTGAACCATCTGTAGCATCAGCATAATATGCATCAAATGGATATCTATTGTTAGGAGGATCTGAATAACCTTGATTTTTTTCTGAATTAAATACTGCTCCAATTACCATTAGATTTTCTGGATCCATACCGGATATATCCCAAGTTTCTTGAAATGTTAAATTTTTGTTACTCTCTATTGATATTTCTTGATTTATAATATAATCAATAAAACCAAAATGATATGGATCACCTTCAGGACCACTCCATTTTGAGATTTTTTGAGTAAGATAAACTCTAATTTTTCCATTATATGTATTACTATCTTTGTTATCAATTAGAGCATTGCAAACAATATTTTCTGTATTGTTATCATATTCTGCTTCAACTGTTAATTGAATATTTGGAGCTTCTCTTGCATCTCGAATTGCTTGAGCGAATTCAGACTTTTCATGTCCTCCTCCAAGAAAGACCTTATATCCACCATCAATAAATACAGTTGGCAAACCCCATAGGTTATACTCATTATATAAACGATTAGAAGCCTTTTCGTCAAGTGAAACTAGTGTAACAAAATAAAAGTTATAGTCATCTGACTCATATAGTTCATAAAGCCATTTAGCAATAATTGGACAAAATTTACAATTGTTAGATGCTCCCTCTTCAACAAGTACATGGCGAATGTATTCACTAGTATTTCCCTCATCCTTATGTACCGTTATTGTATAATAAGAGCTTCCATCTGTTGAAGGATTCCCAATTGGCCCATTTCCTGCTGCATCATCAATTGTTGCAAAATAAATAATGTCTTTATTTGAGTTTAAATTTAAATCAACACTCTCATTTATGATAAGTTTTGTAGTCCATTCAGATTCTGTAACTTTTTTGTAAAATAGTAATGCGCTAGTTACCTTAATATTATCAGAATAAAGGACATTAATACTTATTGTATCTCCAATTTTTCCAGATATATCTCCAGTAATATCTATAAATTTAGGAGCTTTATTATCGATACTTTCTGATCTTGTAAAAAAGATAATATAAGCAGATGATGCTAAAAGAATCACGATTACAATTAATAATATTAATTTTAGATTAAATTTCACAATTTAATATAAATTTATTATTACTTAAATATATCTCTTAAGATTGAACTAAATTATTTATTCATCATTTCTTGCTCAATTAAAAAAAGACAATAGGGATCATTATGGTTCTGCCCAGTCAAAGTTTTTGAAACTGTTAAGCAGCCACCCCTACACCTTTTACCA
>LSSG01000047.1 GCA_001595915.1 Thermoplasmatales archaeon SG8-52-3 | reverse complement strand
TTTTTATATTAAACCTGTAGGTTTACCAAGATTAATTGGGGAAGAAGATTCTGAAGGCTATAAGCAGGACCTTAAAAAATATAATGAAAATTATGAATCAACATATGGAAAAAATGAACAATATCCTTTATCTGTTGTTGAATTTGTTAGAACCTCCGGTTTTAGAAAATACAATCTTGTTGACATAAGAGTAAATCCATTTTCTTATAACCCAATATCTGGAAAACTGACATTTTACACTGAAATTACTGCTTTGATTAGCTATACATTTGAGGATGGTTTTACCTATGATGATATAATGGTAGACTATAATGAAAAGACAAAGAAAGTAGCAGAAACAATTGTTTATAATTACAATATTGCAAAAGATTGGTATCCAGAGAGTGCTGGTAGCAAAGAGATGTATGATTATGTAATAATCACGCTTGAATCATTAACCTCATCTGTTCAATCTTTAGTTGATTGGGAGGAAGAAAAAGGAAGAAGTGTTAAGGTTGTTACAACATACTGGATTAATTCATATTATTCTGGTTATGATTTAGCAGAAAAAATGAGGAACTTTCTAAGAGACAAATATCCATCTGAGGAATGGGGTATTCTTGATGTTTGTTTAATTGGTAATTATGATGATGTTCCAATGAGAAGAACATGGCAAAGTGTTAGTGGAAGTATGCCAGAAACTGATTATTATTATGCAGACCTTTCATATCCAGATTCTCAATCATGGGACCTTGATGTTGACCGAAAATGGGGTGAGACATATGATGACCAAATTGATTTCACAGCTGAAATAAATGTAGGAAGAATCCCATTTAGCGACCCTTCAATTGTTGAAAATATATGTGAAAAATCAGTTTCATATGAAATGAACAAAAATCCTGCATTCAAACGTAACATTCTGCTTCTTGGTTCATTTTTCTGGAATGATGACCCTAATCCACGTACAGATAATGCAGTTTTAATGGAATATAAAACAGATTCAGAGCTTCATCCATGGATGAGTAAATGGAAAATGACAAAAATGTATGAGGATGGATATACTACATATCCAATGGATTATAATCTTGACTGGAATAATGTAACCGATGTCTGGTCAAATGGTAGTTATGCTTTTGTAAACTATGCAGGACATGGATCACCAGATGCATGCTGGCTTTATTTTTCACATGGACCTTTTGTTGATACAGACACATGTACTTTTCTTAATGATGATTATCCATCAATAGTATTTGCTGATGCCTGCAGTAATTCTGATACTGATTATTTTAATATAGGTCAAGCAATGATGCAGCAAGGTGCAGTTGGTTTTCTAGGTTCAACAAAGGTTGCATTTGGAATGCCTGGTTGGGATGATCCAACTGATGGTTCTAGTCAAACTATGGATTATTTATTTACTGTTTCCTGCACGTCAGGTGAATACACACAAGGTCAAGCTCATCAATATGCACTCAGAGAGATGTATGTCAATGGATATTGGTACAAGGAACATCTTGAGACATTTGAATGGGGAGCACTTTGGGGTAATCCAGATATATCAATGGCAAATGTAATTGAAAATGAACCCCCATCAGTACCTGTAATTGATGGTCCTAGTACTGGATCACCAGGTATCGAATATTGTTGGACATTCCAATCAATTGATCTTGAAGGGGATAAAATTAAATACATTGTTGATTGGGGTGACGAAAATATTACTGAAACAGATTGTGATGATCCCAATTCTACAATAGAACTATGTTACACATATATTGAAAAGGGCTATTATAACATAAAAGCAAAAGCAGTTGATTGTGAAAACGGTTTTGAAAGTGCTTGGTCAAATCCAAAATTGTTTGTTGTTCCACGAGAAAGAGTTGTTCAACATCCAATGTTTGAAAGAATAATCCAAAGATTATTTCATTTATTTCCTTTGTTTGAAAGATTGATTATTTAGAAAGATTACGAGCTGAAAGAATGAATAAAAAATTTATTCCTCTAATTGGAGCTGTTGTAATAATTGTTTTGGCATCAGGTCCGAATGCTTTTGCAAATATGCAGACAGAAAATGATAAATATAACCAGATATCAGATTTTATTGGAGTAAATGTAATAAATATTGACAAGACAAATATTGAAATAAAGGTAAACCCTGGTGATTTTAAATTTGAAACTATTGATACTGATAAAGGTCTTTTTACATCAGTGATTCTACCTGGATATGGTTTTTCCAGTACTATTGGACAAGCAAAATTACCATTGATTAGAAAAATGGTTGAGATTCCACAGGATTCAGATCCAGAATTATTGGTTATTTCAGAATCTTGGGATTGTGTTTCACTTGATGAGTTGAATATGGTTTCAGATATAATACCTGCTCAAATGTCAATCGAGAAGGAATCTGGATATTATAAAGACCTTAATATTGATAAGAATTATTATTTCATAGATCAATTTTCACCAGATAGTATAGCAAAAATTGTTGATATTGGAGAGATAAGGTCAAGACGTTTTGCACTTGTTGAAATCTCACCTGTTAAATATAATCCTGTATCAGGTGAATTAAAACTTATGAATTCTTGTGAAATCATAATTAATCTTCCAAATAGTAATTTTGCTAAAACCTATGAAAATATAAGGAGATATTCCACACCAAATTTTGAAAAATTGTTTGAATTAGCATTTTCTAATTACGGCTTCTATGAAAATGAAATTTCAACAAAAAGTGAAGAGGGATATTTGATAATTGTTTACGATGATTTTTATGACGAAATTGAACCATTAGCAGATTGGAAGACATCTATGGGATATGACACTACTGTTACAAAAACATCTGAAATACCTGGTGGTTCTACAAAAGAAAATATTCATGATTACATTGATGATGCTTATAATAACTGGGAAATCCCACCAGCATATGTTCTTCTTGTTGGGGATACAGCACAAGTTCCTACCTATTTGGGAACAGAGGGTCCGGATGCAGTTGATCTTTACTTTGTAACTATTGATTCAGATGATTATTTACCAGATATTTTCATTGGCAGGTTACCTGCCTCACAAGGCTCACATGTTTCTGCAATGGTAGATAAAACAATATTTTATGAACAGGGTAATTTTTCAGATACAGAATGGATAAAAAAAGCTGCTTTTATGGCAGGTAATGATAATTATTGGATTACTGAAGGAACGCATAATTATGTCATATCTAATTATCTTGAACCCAATAGCTACATCTGTGATAAACTCTATGAGGTGACTTATGGTGCAAATACCCAGGATGTAACAGATGCACTAAATGAAGGGAGAAGCCTTGCAATATTCTCCGGTCATGGTTCAAGATACAATTGGGATGATGGTCCACATTTTGATCAAGATGATGTAGGAGCCCTTACTAATGAAGGATATTATCCATTTGTTTGTAGTCATGCATGCTTGACTGGTAGTTTTCAGGTATCTGAATGTTTTGGAGAAACCTGGTTGCGTGAGGAAGACAAAGGTGGTATTGCATTTTGGGGGGCCTCAGAAAGTACTTACTGGGACGAGGATGACATTTTAGAAAAAGGAATGTTTCAGGCTTGGTGGGATGATGGTCTGGAATCTATTGGTGGCATGACTGATATGGCTCTTTACTATGTTTATGACTATTATGGTGGAGGTGGAGCCTCAAAATACTATTTTGAAGCATATAACATTCTAGGAGACCCTTCAATTAAGATTTGGAGAAACGATCCAAGTGGATCACCTGATAGACCAGTAAAACCAGAGGGACCTGATTTTGGTGCTGTTGGAATTGAATATTCATTTTCAACTAGTTCAACAGATCCTGATGGAGACCAACTATACTTCATTTGGGATTGGGGTGACGGAACAACAAGTGCCTGGATGGGGCCATATTCATCTGGAGAGACATGTGTGGCAAATCACAGTTGGAATGAAGATGGAAACTTTGAGGTAAAGGTTAAGGCAAGAGATGAACATTTTTCCCAAAGTGATTGGTCAGAAAGTTCAACTATTGAAATAGTCTATAACTATCCGCCTGAGATACCAGAAATTGTTGGAGCATTTAGAGTACTTCCAGGCATAGCCTATAACTTTAAGTTCAGTTCAAATGAACCAGATGGCGAGGATGTTTATTTCTATATTGAATGGGGAGATGGCGAAGTTGAGGAATGGATAGGTCCATACAGCTCTGGAGAGAAAATCACTCTTTCTCATAAATACACAACAAAAGGATATTATTTGATAAATGCAACAGCAAAGGATATTAACGATTTAGAAAGTGAAACCCGTCAAAAACCGGTAAAGGTTAGTTTTTCAAGAAGCAGTTTTTTCAGAAATCCATTGATATTTACTATTATTGAAAGACTAATTAGTCAACTCATTTAAAAATTTAGCTAATAAATTACTACGGCTTTTACTCCCCTAACATCTCTTATTTTAGGAATTAAAATCCCTGGTAATTGTTTCTCAACGTAAGTTCAAAATCATCAACAATTGCTTGTCTTATACTAAGATTTGATTTTGCTACAATATTTGCTACGCCTGCTAAAATTCCAGGTATACTTGGATCCTCTGGTATTATTTCAATAACTCCCCATTTCATCTCAGGTGCTACATCTTTTAGATGGCAAGTTGGAGAGAGTTTTGAAAATACTTTGTATAAGGCCTGATTTTTTTGTATCATTGTAACAGTTGCAGGAATTGCCCTTCTATCAACATCAAGTGCGCGGGCAATTTTTGAATCAGAAAGCATAATCTTGCCACAATAGATATTATTATTTTCAATTCTTAAACCATATTCAAGTAGTTTCTGTGCAATTTTCCTTCGTTTTGGATATTTATTGAAATATTTCCCAAATTGTTTCCACATATAATAATAGAAAGCAATTTATTTCTATATAAATGTTGTACATTTTTCATGTAAAATTGATATATAACGTCTAATATTGTACTATAATGTACATTTCTGCGGATAATATAAATAGTAATAGTAATATTAATCATAAGATAGAATGAATAATAAAAAATTGACTTTTTTCATACTTTTAACTTTATTTAGTATTATATTAACCACCGGAATTGAAGCGTTTTCTATTACAAATAATAACTATGAATTTACTCGATCTCATGGTGAAAAAAATAGCAATGTTTCACTTATCAATAATGGAATAGTATTTGGTAGAACAATTATGGCAATAAATTCTAATCCATGTGGACCATTAGAATTTGTTAACATCACATTTAAAGGTGAGGAAACAATAAAAATTAAATCAGGATTATTTGGATTTTTTATTGTTAAAATTCCAATTGGAAAATATTTTGTTGCAGCAAGTAAGTATGGATTTTATGATGCATATACATATGTGATGCTATTTAGATTCAAACCTTTTGCCATAATTACCTTAATTCTGGATAAAAGAGGCTGGAACTAGTATTAAAATTTAGACTTATAAGTATATTTTTGTACAATAATGTACAATTATGCTCAATATTTAAATAGTGTTAGTTACATAAATATATATGATAGATATGCCAAAAACAAAAATTGTTCTTGACGAAAATGAAATGCCAAAGAAATGGTATAATATTCAAGCTGATCTAAAAACACCATTAGATCCACCATTAAATCCACAAACAAAACAACCAATAGGACCAGATGATCTAAAACAAATTTTTCCAATGGGACTTATAAAACAAGAAGTTAGCAATGAAAGATATATACAAATACCAGAAAAAGTAAGAGAGATTTATCGATTATGGAGACCAACACCATTATATAGAGCCTTAAAACTTGAAAAGGCCTTAAAGACTCCTGCAAAAATATATTACAAATGGGAGGGAGTTAGTCCACCCGGAAGTCATAAACCTAACTCAGCTGTAGCCCAGGCATATTACAATATGAAAGAGGGAATTGAGCAACTTGTAACAGAAACAGGTGCCGGTCAATGGGGTTCTGCGCTTTCTTTTGCAAGTCGAATTTTCAACCTTAAATGCAGAGTATATATGGTAAAATGCAGTTATGAACAGAAACCATATAGAAGAATACTTATGGAAAACTGGGGAGCTGAAGTACTTTCAAGTCCAACTAATATTACAAAATGTGGAAGAGAGATACTCAAAAAAAATCCAAAAACGTCAGGAAGTTTAGGTATATCAATTAGTGAAGCAGTAGAAGATGCAGCAACACATGAAAATACAAACTATGCACTTGGTTCAGTACTAAATCACGTTGTTTTACATCAAACAATCATAGGTTTAGAATTAAAAAAACAGTTTGAAATTCTAGGTGAATACCCAGATATTATTTGTGGTTGTGTAGGTGGTGGAAGTAATTTTGCTGGAACGAGCTTTCCATTTCTAAGAGATAAACTAATAGGTAAAAAACCAAATTTGAAAATAATCTCTGTTGAGCCCCTTGCATGTCCAACCCTTACAAAAGGAGAATACCGTTATGATTTTGGTGATACTGCGGGTCTCACCCCCCTTCTAAAAATGTATACATTAGGTCACTCCTATGTACCTCCAGCAATTCATGCTGGTGGCCTGAGATATCATGGGGATTCACCTCTCTTAAGTAAACTCACAAAAGAAGGATACATGGATGCAATTGCATACTATCAAAAAGAGGTTTTTGAGGCAGCAACATTATTTGCAAGAACAGAGGGTTTTATTGTTGCACCGGAAACCGCTCATGCAGTTAGAGCAGCAATAGACCTAGCAAGGATGTGTAAATATAACAACGAAAAGAAGGTAATTGTTTTTGGAAATAGTGGTCATGGACATTTCGATCTTTCTGCCTATGAAGAATACCATTCAAAAAATATGCATGATTATTCTTATCCAAAAGTAATGATAAAGAACAATCACAAAAAACTACCAGTGATTAAAGAAATTATTCAAAAATAGAAAATTACTTTCCTTTATTTAGATTTGCACGAATACTAGGGCGTATCTTTTCTGCGCCTTTTCCTTTATTTCGGAGGCCTCTTCCCTTCTGACCTGCGCTAGTCTTTCCTCTTAAAACTCTTCTCTTATTAGAAATGTCAGTTATCCAGTTAATGTTATTATCTCTCATAATTGAGGGATGGACTGGATCAACTAATATTACCTCAAAATATTGATGTTTTCCATCTTCACCAACCCAATAAGAGTTTAGAACTTCCATGTTAGGATAGTGTTTGGCAGTTCGTTCTTCTGCAACTCTTTTTACACTTTTGGCCATGGTGATTTTTGAGATACCCTTTCTTGCTGGTCTTCGGCCACCTTTAATAGTTGGTTTTCTGAGTCCACCTCTCCTCACTCTTGACCGTACAACAATATATCCAGGTTTTGCCTTATAACCAAGAGATCGAGCCCTATCTATTCTAGTTGGTTTATCAACTCTTTGATAATTTTCGTCTCTTCTCCACTGAATAAGCCTTTGTTTATAAGGTGAATTGTAAGTATGATCAGGTTTTTTCCATTGATCCCCGACATAATCATAAACGCTTTTTGTCATAGTTTTTTCTCCGATAGTTAGAAATTGGTAGGACCATAGGATGGGAATTATTTATTTAAAACTTTTGTCA
>LSSG01000046.1 GCA_001595915.1 Thermoplasmatales archaeon SG8-52-3 | reverse complement strand
GTTTTGCACCGGTTGCAATTAACAACTTATCATATTTTATTGAATTTCCATCTGAATCATTTATTACTTTTTTATCTGGTAATATCTTTAAAATCTCTGTGTTCTTAACAAAATTTACATGATGGTTTTTATAAAAATTTTTGTCAAATCTAATAATTGTTGTTTGGTCTATTTCTCCAGTCTGAAGTGCACTGATTCCTGCACCACCATTACCGATAATTACATAATGCAACAAAATCCCTTCCACACAATCTTATGCACCAATATATTCAGGGAGTTCAGACCCTCTAATAAGTGAAACAATGGTAGAATTAATTGGAGTTGGGATACCTTTTTCTTTTCCATATTTTACAATCTTACCATTTATAAAACCAATCTCTGTTGGATTTTTCTTTTCAATGTCAACATGCATAGATGTTCTGTGATGTCCTGCTTTATCAAGATAATTCATGCAAAATTCAAGAAAATCCTTTTTAAAATGATATCCGTTTGCAGTAGCAACCTCTATTGCTTCACGCAAAATTGCTTCTGAAAGATTTCTGGTGTCCTTACAGCTCATCATCTGTTTCATAGTTCTTCTTGTTAATGCACAAACAGGACTTAGAGCTGCATTTAGTATAATTTTTTCCCATTCGTACTTTTTTATTTCAGGTGTAAAAGAGGTTTCAAGACCTGCTTTTGAAATTATTTCTGCAAGTTCCTTTGCTTTTTTTTCAGCAGAAGAATCTATCATTCCGATGTAGTTTGGAGAATTAAAAAATGACATTCTAATTTTTCCATTATCAATTAAATTTCCTGCATAATTTACTACAATTCTAAGTGTATTTTCTTTTCCGAATTCCTCAGCAATCAAGTCTTCATTATCAAGTCCATTTTGTAAACTTATATAGGTTATACCAGGTTTTGTAACCTGTTTTAATAATGGTAAAATCTGAGGAAGAACCGATGCTTTTACTGATATAAATAAAAAATTTATATCTTTATCATTTAGCTCATCTATTCCATAACAAATATTTTCTTTAGGAAATGTAACATTTATATCCTTAAAACCAGTAATTGAAAGCCCGTTTTTCTTAATTTCATCCATATGGGCTTTTAGAATATCTATTAATATTACATCATGGCCTGCCTTTGCAAGATGAGCTGCAATAATAGCTCCAACTGGACCAGCACCTAATACTCCAAATCTATATTTATCCATTTTCATTCCTCTTAGAATTATATCGTTCCCTAAGAACGCGATGTAGAATTTTACCGGTTGGTGTTCTGGGCATCTCATTATCCTCTATCAATATAACTTTTTTAGGTCTTTTATATCCGCTTATTTTATTGCGACAAAAATCTAAAATCTTCTTTTCGTTTATTTTTGAATTTTCTCTAGGAACAATTACTGCGGTTACCTGTTCACCCCATTTTTCGTGAGGAAGACCAATAACCGCCACGTCAAAAACATCAGGATGTGTAACAATAATTTCCTGAACTTCAGTTGGATATACGTGTTCACCACCTGTAATTATCATATTGTCCTTTCTATCAACAATATAATAAAATCCATCCTCATCACGTTTTGCCATGTCTCCTGCGGAAAACCATTCACCAATAAATGAGCTCTTTGTCTTTTCAGGCATCTTATAATATTCGTTAAACATCATTGGGCCTCGTGAATATAATTCACCTATCTCATTATAACCAACTTCATTTGCATTTTCATCAAGTAATTTAACACAATCTGTTCCAACAGCCTCATAGCCAATTGAACCAAGTTTTCTCATCTGATCCTCAGGTTTTAGAAGTGTAACTAATCCTGCTTCTGTGGAACCATATGCTTCATACAGCTCAACACCTGGAAAGAACTTCATAATCTCCTTTTTCATAGATTTTGAAACAGGGGCTGAAGAACATAGTAATTTTCGAATTGAACTTACATCTCTCTTTTTAGAATCTTCTGATGAATTCAATATTAGATTGTAATGTGTTGGGATAAGTGATATATATGTAATTTTCTCACTTTCAATTATTTCCAATATCTCTTCTGCTCTGAAATGACGTGCAGGATGAATATATGCAGTACCACCTAAATATAAAAATAAGAATGTATAGAATGTTGAATTAACGTGATAGAGTGGCATTACATTTAGACATACATCATGTTCATTAAATCCAAAATCTACAGAATTTATAAAAAAGAAAGCAATATATGATTCATGAGATCGTACAACACCTTTTGGAACTCCAGTAGTACCAGATGTGTAAAGAATTATCCATGTATCCTTGCAATCTATGTTTATATCAGGTTCATCATCTGAAGAACTCTTAATGAAATCTTCATATTCATTGTAACCTTTTGTCTTTTCTCCAACTACAATATATCTGTCTGATGCTACATTTTTCAAATCCTTTTTAATTGAATCAACAACTGGAACAAACTCATCGTGAACAATAAATGCCTTTGCATCTGAATTCTCCATGATTTTTACAATTTCTCTTCCAATAAAACGAAAATGTACTGGTACAATGATTAGTCCAGTTTTTGCAGCAGCAAGATAAGCTTCAACAATTTCAATACTATTTTCTAGTAGTACAGCAAATTTATCCCCCTTTGTAAGACCAAGAGATAAAAGACTATTTGATAACTTGTTTACTCTTTTATTCAATTCAGGATATGTAAGACTTCTACCTTCTTCCTTAAGGGCAATTGTACTAGGGAATTTCTTTGCATTCATTTTTATCATTTGACCGAGGTTCAACCAGCAGGTCATTGTAAATTCCTCCTCTATTTTCATATATTATCATTTACTTCCTTCAAGCTGTTCAATAAAAGCATCAATATTTGTTTTAAATTGCTCATCAGACAAGCATCGAAGGTCATTTAAATCTCCATTAACAACTAAGCTTGGCAGTCTAGTTTCTTCTTCAAGTCTTTGCGGCATTCCATACCGACTATTTGTATTGTTAGAACAAGATTTAGAATCATGGTAAATAATACCATCAACTTTGAAGAATTCAATCATTTTTTTCAAATACTTTTCTTTAGCCTCATCTGCTCTAACAATAAATAGAGCTGTGTATGCTTTTGCCATGCTATTAAAAGGATCATTTTCATTAAAATCTGAAAATATCCAACTGTTACAGTATGTAGATGCAACAACACATGCTTTTCTACTTGCAAAAAGTTCAGAATGAGCTCTTAACCGTCCCCATATAGGCATACCATCCCAATATATTCTGAAACGCTCATCTACAACTGCTCCCTCTTTATTTTTAATTCTATCCTTAAGTTCAGAGAGCAATAGATTATAGTAATCTACTGCTTGCTGAGTTCCTCTTAAAACAACTGCAGGACCCATTTGGATGCTACCGTCAAAAAAAGTCAAAGGAGATGGGGAAGCAGATGCAGTATCAAGCACTTTCTTCCAAAGTTCAGAACATTTTCGTGAAAGGGCTAAGACCTTTTTTAACTCCATTTTATCAAAGGAGTTACCAGATATTTTTTCCAATGGATCAATTAAATTTTCAATTTGCTGAGCTATTGATTTTACATGTATTCCCTCTATTTCGTTTATATTTCTATATGTATAGATTCCTAATAGTGGGACACTGAATTCCTTTGCATAAAATCTCATCCAATCCTGAACATCTCTGCATTGGTTTGTATTAAAAACTAAAACATCAGGTTTAGGAATGCTTTTAATTCCCTCATAAGCTTTTGATAAGGGAGTTACTTTCTTTAGATAAGCACCAATGTCAGATGTTAGATAAGAACAAACCTCAGGAGAATACCCAACAGCATTTGCATATGGAATCAAATCTGTTGCAATTCTGCTTGCACCAAGCATTGCACTATGATTTTCTGGAAAATATACATGAAAACCAAGGCTTCTTAAAATCTCAGCAGGACCAACACTTGAACACCATGCAACTTTTTCTTTATAATTTTATCTCCCCCAAAGTTATAAGAGCATAAACAGATAACAAACCCAAATAAGGATTGAACTTATTATTTTTTTGTGTTTTTTCAGAATTAAGCAATCAACTGATATTTTTACTTCTGATAATTTCTTTACCTGCTTCTTTTGCCTCATTAAACGAAAAAATATATTTTAAACCATTTCTAAGTAAACTGAAGTCTTTTCGCAAAAGAGTCTTAAAGAATTGTTCAAACATATAATTTGGTCTAAAATAAAAAGATGTAAATGCTTTTGCTGTAAAATCAATTAGCTCATCTTCTGTAAAATTACTGAGATTATGACTTTTATCTGCAAGCACCTCATACTTATCTGGTTTAATTTTTTTATTTTTTACAGCTTCTACCCATAAAGACGATCCCATCCTATAAATCAAAGGAACAAAATTAACCCTATCAAGTGGAAGAGAACGAGCAAGTTTTATTGTATTTTCAATATGTTTATCTGTTTCCATAGGAGCGCCAATAATAAAAGATGCACCAATAAAAAATTTCATTTCTCTTGCTAGTTTTACAGTCTTTTTGATTTGCTGAAGTGTTATATTCTTATTATAAAAATCTAGAACATCTTGATTACCAGACTCAAGTCCGTAAAAAATATATTTAACACCTGCCTTCTTCATTTTCAAATAAAGGTCTCTTTCAGCTGTATCAACTCTAGCACCCTGGATCAATAGATCAATATCTAAATCAGATTCCAAAAGCATATCAAATATTTTATGCGCTCTTTTTTTATCTGCTAAAAAATTATCATCAACTATTACAATTGATTTGTAGATTTCACTAATTTCTTTAATTTCTTTAACTACATTTTCAGCAGATCTCATCCGAAAACTCCAATTATTAATAATATTACCGTACCTGCTGCAAAAACGACAATGAAATGGACAACCTTTACTTGAGATAAAATTTGTTACTTTCTTTTTAAAAGAATATCCAAATGATAGTGTATTATAATCATATTTATCAACAAGATGTCTTGCGGGAAAGGGTATTTCATCTAAATTTTGAATAATTTTAAGCTGTTTACCTGATTGAATTGAATTTTTTTCTTTGTAAAAAATTCCATGAATATTTGCAAGTTTTTTCTTCCCCTCCAAATATTTTGCAATATCCAGAATTACATGTTCTCCCTCACCTGCTACACTGATATCTGCATAAGGAATATCATTTAATGATTGTTTTTGAAGAAAAGTACAATGTGGTCCCCCTATTATCAATGGAATATTGGAATCAATTTCTTTTATCAATTGTGCAGTATCTGCTGTAGGCTTATAATAATCAGTATAGGTAGTTATTCCAACAGCATCACATGAGTTCAATGATTTTTTAAGTTTATTTTTTGAAATGTTTTCTGCAAAATAATCAAGTATTTCCACCATATGTCCATCTTTTTCAAGTGATGCTCCAATATAGAGTAATCCCAAGGGTGGGAGATTTAAAGATTGTTTATTCTGGGATAGATTTTTTTCTTCTTGGAATGCTGGTCTTAGAAGAAGAAATTTCATATAGTCTACTCCCCAAATTTAATATTATCATGAGAATCTATGATATATAACTTTTTATTGAAAATTTTTAAATTTATTTTTTTGCTGGAGGATTTATTTTTTTGAAGGTTACCATTTCCTTTTTCATTGAAAAAAGAAGCTTTAGTCCAGAATAAAGTAATGTGTAGTCATTTCTAATTAAATTTCTAAAGACTTGACTTATCATATATGTTGGTCTATAATAAAATCGTTGAAATGCGTCAAGGGTGAAGTCCATTAGTTCTTTTTTTGTGAAATTTCCAAGGCCATGCTCGGAATCAGCAAAAAAGAATATTTCATCAGAATCCTTTGGAATTTTGTTTTCTTCTACAGCCTCATTCCATAATTGGGATCCTTTTATGTATCTTAGTGGACCAAAACCTGCAAAATCAAGAGGAAGAGAACAAGCAAATTTTATAGTATTTTCAATGTGTTCGTTTGTTTCCATTGGAGCACCTAAAATAAAACTACCCATTGTAATAAAATTCATTTTTCTGCTTAGTTTGACTGCATTTCTTATCTGAGGAAGAGTAGTCCTTTTATTATAATAATCAAGAACATCCTGATTTCCAGATTCAATTCCAAAAAATATTATTTTTACACCGGCTTTTTTCATCTTTTTGTAAAGTTCTTTACTTGCTGCATCAACTCTTGTTCCATATATCCATAGATCTATATCCTTTCCCATCTCTATAAGTCCATCAAATATCTTATGCGCCCTTTTGTTATCTGCAAGAAAGCTGTCATCTACGATATTCATTGTTTTATATTTTTTATTGAGCTCTTCAAATTCCTTTAAAATGTTTTCAGCTGACCTTTGTCTAAATGTCCATTCTGGGAAAAAATTGTTATATCTTGCACAAAATCTACATTTGAAGGGGCATCCTCTACTGGTTATTGTTGAGCTTACAATCTTTCTTAATTGAAAACCAAACGGAAAGTCACCATAATCATATTTATCTACAAGATGTCTTGCTGGAAATGGTAAATCATCCAAATTTTCAATAATTTGTAGAGGTTTTCCTTGCATTATGTTTCCATTGCTTCTGTAGTAAATACCATTGATATCTGCTAAAGCTTTTTTTCCTTGAAGATGTTTTACCAAATCAAGGATAACATGCTCTCCTTCGCCGATTACACTGATATCTGCTAGTGGTATATCTTGTAAGGATTGTTTTTGAACAAATGTACAATGTGGTCCACCTATAATTTGTGGAATATCTGAATCAATTTCTTTAATCGTTTTTGAGATATCATTGTAAGGAATGAACTCAATATCACTACATACAGTCATTCCTACAGCATCTGTTTTTAAAAGTAGATTTTTAAGTCTTTCTTTTGAAATATTTTCCATACAAAAATCTAGAATCTCAACAGAATGTCCCTCTTTTTCTAGTACTGCAGCAAGATAAAGCAATCCTAGAGGTGGAAGTGTTGAAGGATCCAGCATCAGATTTTTCGTGGTATTTTCGAAAACTCCAGGTTTTAGAAGAAGTATTTTCATTTACTTTTGTAACTCCCTTGATAGCAAGATAACAATTTGTTATTTAAATATTATTTATCATTCATATTTTTGGATTGAGGATAAATATTTTAGTTGGAATTTTTTCCCCATTTACTAATAATTGTCAGATATTTTAAACCATTTAGCAGTATTCTAATATCACTTCTTAAAAAGGATCTATATACTTGTGCTACAATATAGTTTGGTCTAAAATAAAAGCTTTTATATGCATAAATTACGTAATTTATTAGTTCATCTTTAGTAAAATTTCCTAGATTTTTTTCTTTTTCAGCAATTACAGCATATATATTTGGTGTAATTTTCTTTTTTTTTACTGCTTCAATCCATAGTGGAGAACCTATTAAATATGTTAAAACTCCGAAATTAGCAAGGTCAATTGGTAATGAACAGGCAAATTTTATTGTGTTTTCTATTTGTTCTTTTGTCTCTATAGGAGCACCAATAATAAAAGATGTATAAACAAAAAAATTCATTTCTCTGGCTAGTTTTATTGTTTGTTTTATTTGATTTATTGTAATATTCTTGTTATAAAAATCTAAAACTTCTTGATTACCTGATTCTAAGCCATATAGAATGGTTTTAACACCTGCTTTTTTCATTTTAAGATATAGATTTCTATCTGCTGTATCTACCCTTGCTCCTTCGATGAAGAACTCCATATCAATGTTAGATTCTAAAATCATATCAAATATTTTATGAGCTCTTTTTTTATCTGCTAAAAAATTATCGTCTACTATAGCAACAGAATTGTATTTTTTATTTATTTCTTTTATTTCATCTACCACATTTTCTGCAGATCTCGCCCTAAATTTCCAGTTATTAATTGAGTTACCATATTTTGAGCAAAAACGACATTGAAAGGGGCATCCCCTACTTGAAATAACAGCAGTAACATTTTTCATTATCCTATAATACCAGGGTGAGATACCATATTCATATTTTTCAACTAAATGTCGGGCAGGAAATGGTAATGTGTCTAAATCCTCAATTATTTGAGGAGGTTTTCCTGATTTTATTAAGTTTTTGTCTCTATAATAGATACCATGAATATCTGATCGCTTCTTTTTTCCATTTAGAAATTCAACAATTTCTAAGATTACCTTCTCTCCTTCCCCAATAACACAAATATCAGCATCTGGAATGTTTTCTAATGACTGTTTTGGAAGAAAAGTACAGTAGGGGCCACCAATAATTATAGGAATTCTTGGATAAAATCCTTTTATTGTTCTTGAAATATCAAATGCAAGTTGATAATTATCTATAAAAGTTATCCCAACTGCGTCAGACGATTTCAGAATTTTTTTTAGTTTTTCATTTTCCACGTCTTCAACTAAATAATCAAGTATTTCGACTTTATGACCATTTTTTTCTAGTACTGCTCCAATGTATAATAAACCTAAAGGAGGATGAGTCATTGGAAAAGAGATTTTTGGTTTGCCTTGATATCTTGTTGCAGGTCTGATTAACAGAAACTTCATCTATGATCTTACCTCCCGACTTCAAATCTT
>LSSG01000045.1 GCA_001595915.1 Thermoplasmatales archaeon SG8-52-3 | reverse complement strand
CCGCCCTTTTTAACAAAAAAGTGCACCAAGAATTCGTATAAATTTAGAGTATTAAAATCTAACATATAATTTTGATACAAAATCAAGATTTTTTATTATATTTTTCTAATTCTATTTATTAATTATACAAATATTTTAAATATAAAAAAGATTATGCCAAATTGGGGGAGTCTGGAATAGAATTCTTATGAGGGTACATCCCAAATTCTTTTTTTCCAGATTCCTCTAGTTAAAAAAGAAATTTAGGATTTTATTTTTCAGACATTGATTTATATTTTTTGTACCTCTCAATTACATCTTTGTCTAGTAAATCATGAAGTCTCTTTGCTTCTTCTGGAAATGTCCTGTTAAGTGAATTATATCTTACTTCTCCCATAATGAATTCCTTTAATGTTCCGTTTGGCTCCTTTGAATCTAGTTGGAATGGATTTTTTCCTTCTTTTGCTAGTCTTGGGTCATATCTATATAGTGGCCAGTAACCTGATTCAACTGCAAGTTTTTCCTCGTTTTGAGTCTTACCCATACCAGCACGGATTCCATGGTTTATACAAGGTGCGTAACATATAATAAGTGATGGTCCTCTATATGATTCTGCTTCTTTTAGTGCCTTCATCAATTGATTCTTGTTTGCTCCCATTGCAACTGAAGTCACATACACATAACCATATGTCATAGCCATTACACCAAGGTCCTTTTTCTTTGTCTTTTTACCCGATGCTGCAAATTTTGCAACAGAACCAATTGGTGTTGCTTTTGATGATTGACCTCCTGTATTTGAATAGACCTCTGTATCAAAAACAAGGATGTTAATATCTTCATTCATTGCAAGCACATGGTCAAGACCACCATATCCAATATCGTATGCCCAGCCGTCACCACCAACTGACCATATGGATTTTTTAGTAAGTAGTCTTCTATTTTCCCAGATCTGATTCAATATTTCATCGGAATGATTGTTTTCAAGTTGGGATTTTATCTTGTTTCCCCACTCTTTAGATCCATCAGCATTGTCTTTGTTTTCAAGCCATTTTACAAATGCTTCTTTTGTTTCACCAGAAACTTTGTTTTCGTTTAACGCTTGTTTAATAAGATCTGCTAACTTGTTTCGACGCTGGGTTGTACCAAGCATCATACCAAAACCATATTCAGCGTTATCTTCAAAAAGTGAATTTGCCCAAGTAGGTCCATGACCGTCTTTATTTACAGTAAATGGAATTGAAGGAGCAGATCCTCCCCAGATTGATGAACAACCAGTTGCATTTGCAATAATCATTCTATCTCCAAAAAGCTGGGTTATAACTTTTAGATAAGGTGTTTCACCACAACCAGCGCATGCTCCAGAAAATTCAAGTAATGGTTTCTCAAATTGTGAACCTTTTACTGAATACCTATCAAAATCTCCACTTCTGATTGGGATTTTTTCAGAATATTTTTGATTTGGAACCTGTTTTTGCTGTGAATCAAATGGCATCATAATTAGTGCTTTTTCCTTTGAAGGACAAATATCAGCACAATTACCACAACCAACACAATCCTCTGGGTAAACCTGTATTCTAAAGAAAAGACCTTCAACACCCTTCCCAACCGCTTTTTTTGCTACAAAACCTTCAGGTGCGGTTTTTAGTTCCTCATCATTTAAGAGAACAGGTCTAATTGCTGCATGTGGACAAACCATTGCACATTGGTTACATTGGATACAATGATCGATTTGCCATTCAGGAACATGAATTGCTACTCCTCTTTTCTCATATTTCGTGGTACTTGTTGGAAAGATTCCTGCTGGTGTAAATGCACTTACTGGTAGCTTATCACCTTGCATACTATTCATTGGTCTCATTACATTTTTTATAAAGTCTGGTTCGTCAAATTCCTTTTTCTCTTCAGGTTTTAGACTGGCCCAAGAGGAGGGATATGTAATTTCATGTAAATTATCAAGTGACGCATCAACAGCCTTCCAGTTCATTTTAACAATATCTTTTCCTTTCTTTCCGTAAGTATCTTCAATTGCCTCTTTCAGATATGAAATTGCCTCATCAACAGGTAGAACCTTTGATAGCTTGAAAAACACTGCCTGCATGACCATATTAATTCTGCCACTCAGACCAACATTCTCAGCGATTTTGACTGCATCAATTGAATAGAATTTCAATTTCTTTTGAGCAATAATTCTTTTTAAAGAATTAGGAAGCTTTTCTTCCATTTCCTCAAGATTCCAAGGAGAATTTAAAACAAAGGTACCATTATCTTTTATTCCCTCTAGTAAGTCATACTTGTCAACATAGGAAGGATTGTGACAAGCAATATAATCAGCATCTTTTACAAGATAGGTTGATTTTATTGGTACTTTTCCAAACCGCAAGTGAGAAACTGTAATACCTGCTGATTTCTTTGCATCATACGCAAAATAACCTTGTACAAACATATTTGTGTTATCACCAATGATTTTTATTGCATCTTTGTTTGCTCCAACTGTACCATCTCCACCTAGTCCCCAGAATTTACACTGGACAAGACCTTCTGGAGTTGCATCGATTTCTTCAGTAATAGGTAATGAAGTATATGTAACATCATCAATAATTCCTACTGTAAAGTTGTTCTTTGGTTCATTTAATTTAAGATTATCAAAAACAGCTTTTGCCATTGAAGGAGTGAAATCCTTTGATCCAAGACCATAACGCCCTCCAACAATTGTAATATCCTTTTTTTGATGCTGATAAACAGCTGAAATATCAACATATAAGGGTTCGCCATAGGATCCATTTTCTTTTGTTCTATCAAGAATAGCGATTCGTTTTACACTATTAGGTATGGCTGCAAGAAAATGAGGTGGTGAAAATGGTCTGAAGAGTCTTACTTTTAAAAGTCCGACTTTTTCTCCTCTTTTATTCAGATATTCTACTGCTTCTTCAGCAGCTTCTGCACCAGACCCCATCATAACAATTATTCTATCTGCATCTGGTTCTCCGATATAGTCATAAAGATTATATTTTCTTCCAGTAAGTTTACTTACCTTTTCCATTTCTTCCTCAACTATTTTTGGAACCTCTAAATAGAATTTGTTTGCTGCTTCGTTTAATTGGAAGTAAATATCAGGATTTTGAGCAGTTCCTCTTAGATGTGGATCCTCAGGATTCATTGCTCTTTCTCGATGTTTTTTAATTCCCTCCCAGTCAACGAGTGGTGGGATATCATCATAGTTTAGCATCTCAATTTTTTGAATTTCATGTGAGCTTCTGAATCCATCAA
Source organism: Thermoplasmatales archaeon SG8-52-3 (assembly GCA_001595915.1). Taxonomy (GTDB): domain Archaea; phylum Thermoplasmatota; class E2; order DHVEG-1; family DHVEG-1; genus SG8-52-3. The sequence continues at coordinate 12,489 of LSSG01000045.1, read as the reverse complement.
AGAAATGAACAAATGGAATACTAGCCCGAATTGTGGAAAGATGAGCAACAAGAGCTAAATCCATAATTTCTTGTATTGAACATGAGGCAAGCATTGCAAAACCTGTTGCACGAGCAGCCATAACATCCTGATGATCACCAAAAATTGATAGAGCCTGACCTGCTAGTGCTCGAGCAGAAACGTGAAATACTGTTGGCATTAGTTCTCCAGATATTTTATACATATTTGGAATCATGAGAAGAAGTCCTTGTGATGCAGTAAATGTAGAACAAAATGCACCCGTGCTTAGTGCACCATGAACTGCACCGGCCGCTCCACCTTCTGATTGCATCTCTTGCACTTTTAAGGTCTGACCAAAAATATTTTTTCTACCCTCTGCTGACCATTCATCAACAACTTCTCCCATTGGAGATGAAGGAGTAATAGGATAAATAGCAGCAACATCACTAAAAGCATAAGCAACATGAGCTGCTGCAGTGTTACCATCAACAGATTTTATGATTTTTACTTTTTTATTTTCTTTTTTTTTCAACTCACTCATTAATGTATTAGACATAATAACACTCCTTAAGACAAGTAACCCGTATTAAAGTGTAATAGATAAATATTTGCTATTAAAAAATTTAAAACAAACCTTATTTTTTCTTTTTAAGATTGATATTATTATAATAGTCTTCATCAATTGGTTTTGAAGAAATAATGTATCCTTTCCTTTTTTTAGACCATTTTGCCCATCTTGCAAGAATTAAAGGTAGGAATAATACAGATAAGATAAATGCATAGGCAATTGTCATCACCATAATAACCCCGAATTGTGCCTCAGGTGGAATCGGTACAAAAACAAGCATTCCAAAACCTAGTGTTGTAGTTAGTGCTGCAATTAAAAGAGCACCACCGGTTTTACCAATAGTCTCAGTAAGAGCAGCTGTGATGTCTCCAGTTTTATCTGCCACAAGTTTGAAACGTTCTGTTGCATGAATTGCATAATCAATTCCTACTCCAATTGTTAGGCTTGTAACTGTTATTGTAAGAATGTTAAGACTGTAACCAATAAAGTACATTGTTCCAAGAATCCATACAATTGATATAAGAACTGGTATTATTACAATAAAACCAAGAGTTAGTCTTCTGTATGCAATAATAAGAGCGATTGTTGCTAGAACAAAGGCAAAAAATGTTGATATTATCTGACTATCTGTTAGTTGTGAAGTGATTTTATGGGTAATTAATAATGGTCCAGTAATAATTACATCTACATCTCCATAATCTTCTAGGTTATCATGTAGTTCTTTATCCATTAACTTAAGGTCTTCCTGGAGATCGATATCCTCACTTGTTGCAGATACAATATTTATGTAGACTCTAATCATTGCTGAATCATATTTTCCATTTTCAGATCTAGAAATTAAAAATTGTGTTAGTAATCCATACTCGGTACTGTCCCATAGAAAATCATATAATCTTTTTACTTCAGCATCTGTTCTTGGAATTTTTGTATTTTCGTTTATATTAAATTCTTCAATTAGAGATATGTTATTTTTTACCGCTTGTTTGACTATAAGATAAATACTTTCGGTTTTTGAAGACCCATCTGCGTTTCTTCCAACAAAAGTGTCATCTTCAATATTTTCATGTGTTTTTCTAATTCCTTCCAATGCATCTACAGTTGCAATATTTCCTTCAAGCAAGATGAACTCTTGGTCCTGACCAACAAATGGAAAATTATCTTCTAGTTTATGATAAACAACAATTGAAGGTTTTCCTTCAGGAACAAAAGATTCCCAGTTAAAACCTGTTTCAATTTGTGTTGCACCAAAAGCTGCAACTAAAGTAACAATCAATAGAATTGCAAGGATTTTTTTCTGGTGGCTAAGGATCTTTTCAGCAATCTTTTCCATAATTTCGTTTAATTTGAATGTTTGCTTCTTTGTTCTTTCAAATTTTGTCTTATTTCTATCAAGGATATATCTTATTGCAGCTTGAAGAGTAATTGCTGTAATAAATGTATAAATAATTCCTAATGCAAGAAGAAGACCTAAATCACGTAATGGTGCAAGTGATGCACTTAAAAATGACAAGAAAGCAATTACTGTTGTAAGCATTGCAAGAAACATAGCCGTACCAATCTCACGAATAGATATTTTTATTGCTTGTGCAGGGGTTCTTCCTTTTAAAATTTCAATTCTATAATTGTGAGATAGATGCACAGAATAGTCAACCCCTAAACCCATTAGAAGCGGAAATAAGGCAACAGACATTACAGTAAATGAAATTCCAAGAAGAACCATTGTACCAAATAACCAAATAATTGAAACAAGAAGCGCTATCAATGGTAAAATCGTATAGGATATTTTTCTGAATGAGATAAATAGAACAGCGAGAATTACGACAAAAATAAGAGGCATTATAATAGTATTTGATTCGGTTGTAACTTCGTTCATTTCAACAGATATTACAGAATCACCTGTTGCTTCAACCGAAATTTGATTGTATTTTGCATCTAAATTTTTAATTTCATCTAAAAGCAGTTTGGTCATTGCGACCTGGTCTTGATAATCCCATCCAATGTTTAGATTAAGAATAATTATACTTGCATGTGGACGCCCTGTCTCTGTAAAGTCTTTTGATAAAAAGCTTAATGCATTTATTCTTACTTCATCTAAGAGTGAAGTTTTTATAAATAAAATCTCATTTGAATTTCCACTATCTGGTGCAATATCAGTGTTTATCCATGATTCATCCAATTCTTTTAATGCTATTTGATCGGGTATTGGGATATTTTCATCAAAGTTTTGAAAAATCAAATCAAAATCTTCCCAAGTGATATTTCCGTATTTTTCTAGAAGTCTACCTGCAATTTTACCTATTACTGGTCTACTATTAATTTTCTCTAATCGTTTGAGTAGAAAAGTTGTATTTGCTGAAACTCTTAACCAGGGAAGACTACCAAATGGATTTTTATAGTATCTTGTTCCTGCCACAAAATTTGTAAGTTTTGCGGGTAACTCATAAAATCCAAAACGCGTGGCAATTCCGTATTGTCCTAGCTCTTCTCTAGATACAGTTAACTCAATTAGATTTTCATTTGTGTTAAAATTAATCTCTGCTGAATTTAACGTAAGTGGGAAATATGCTGGTTGATCTGCCATTTTCACCCATAGATATGCCTCTTTTTTGAATGAATTTATAAGCTCTCTATTTCTAAAATTTTGTAGAATTGAAATAAGATTTTTTAGAGGTCCCTTTCCAATTTCCCATAAAGTATGCTTTGGTTCTAAATGAGCTGATATTCTGTAATCAATATCAAGACGTTCATCTGGTTTTAGCATGTTTTCAAAATCAAGGTACCATTCTACTGTGTTCATAAGAGGTATTGGTGATTTTAAATCTGATTCAAATTTTGATAGATCGTAGACCTCAAAAGTAAAAGTCATAACTTCATTATTATATCCTATCTCACAGTTTTTTATGTCTATTTCATCTATTGCTTTTCCTTTAAAAATTCTAGGGTATCTTTTGTAATTTATTTCTTCATTTGTATCGTCTTCTGGAAATATCTTTATTGTTGTTATTTCTTCTTCTCCAAAAAGATCATTTAAAGCAGTAATTATTTCTTCATCACTAGAATTCTCAAATGTTTTTCCAAATTCAATGAAACAGACTTGCTCTAAAACAGTAATTATACTTAATGCTTCTTCTACTTCTGGTAGTTTTGAAAGCTCTTTTTCTATGTAATATTGTTCTCTTAATGCTTGTGGGGTAATTGTATTATCTGCTTGTTCATTTTCTACATATAGAAACATTACAATTTGGGTCTGACCAAATGTTTCCATTACTCGGAAGTATGCTTCTATTGTCTCATCTTCCGGCATGAACTCTTTGTAGTCGGTTTTCATTTCTATACTTGGAATTAGTATTGCAAAACCTATTGTGATAATAAGTACAAAAGTTATTACCAGCCATGGTCTTTTTTCAATAAGATTACCAAGTCCTTTCAGCATTATAATTTTGTCCCCACTTTTGTACCAGATATTTTTAACCGATTAACATAATTTAATATTTAACATTATTTATATATGTTTAATATTATATTTCTTAGCATAAATAGCTTTTGATTTTTTTAATGTTAAATCATAATTATTAAATAACAAATATTGTTTCAGACACAACATTTGAGGAGTTAAGATGCAATTAGATATAACGATATTAGCACCTATTGGAGGCGTACTTGCTCTGCTTTTTGCATTGTACCTTTTTTATAGTGTAAAAAAGCAAAGTCCGGGAAATGAAAAGATGAAGGAGCTCAGCAGTGCAATCCGTGTTGGAGCCATGGCCTTTTTAAAGAGCGAATATAAGGTTTTGGTGGTATTTGTAATAGTTATTTCAATACTCCTTCTTATAGCGTCTTTTATTGAAGGAAGTGGAATGCATTGGGGTCTATCTGTTGCTTTCATTGTTGGAGCAATATTTTCTGCTGTGTCAGGTAATATTGGTATGCGTACTGCAACAATGGCAAATGCAAGAACTGCTGAGGCAACAAAAAAAGAACTGTCAAAAGGTCTTTCCATTGCCTTTTCAAGTGGTGCAGTAATGGGAATGTGTGTTGTTGGTCTTGGAGTCCTTGGTATTTTCGCGTTGTATTCTATATTTCATTATATTGTTGGACTAGACACTAGCGTTACAACAAATATCTTATTTGGTTTTGGTTTTGGTGCATCATCAATTGCACTATTTGCCCGTGTCGGTGGAGGAATTTATACAAAATCTGCTGATGTCGGTGCTGACCTTGTTGGAAAGGTTGAAGCAGGAATTCCAGAAGATGACCCTAGAAATCCAGCAGTAATTGCCGATCAAGTAGGTGACAATGTCGGTGATGTAGCTGGAATGGGCGCAGATCTTTTTGAGTCATATGTTGACTCAATAATTGCTACAATGGCTCTTGCAGCAATTGCTGGTGCCGTTGTGACTAGTGGTGAAATCCTTCCTTGGCTTCCAAAAGCAGAAATTCTTGGTTCCACAGATACATTGAATTTTATAATTCTACCTTTAATTATTGCAGCAATGGGAATTATTTCAGCACTTATTGGAACTCTTGTTGTTGTATTTGGAAAAGGTAAAAATATATATGGTGCTCTCCGAAATTCTTTGTTTGTTGCAACAGGGCTTACCGCAATTTTTGGTGGTATTGCCACTTGGTACTTGATTGGTAGACTTGAACCATTCTATGCAATGCTAGCAGGTCTAATTGGTGGAATTATAATTGGTCTATCTACTGAATACTTTACTTCTGAAAAAAGAAAGCCTGCACAAAGAATTGCTGATGCCTCAAAAACTGGTCCTGCTACTGTGATTATTCAGGGTATACAGGTTGGTATGATTAGTACTGTAATACCAATTATTGCAGTTGTTGCTGCAATGATTTTTGCCTATGAGCTGTCCGGTTTTTATGGTGTTGCTATTTCTGCGGTTGGAATGCTTAGTATCCTTGGTGTTTCTCTTGCAACTGATTGTTATGGTCCTGTTGCAGACAATGCACAGGGTATTTCTGAGATGGCTGGCATGGGAAAGGAGGTTCGTGAGCGAACAGAGCAGCTTGATGCAGTTGGTAACACTACTGCTGCCATGGGAAAGGGTTTTGCAATTGGTTCAGCGGCAATTACATCACTTGCTCTCATTTTTACGTACATGTTTACAGCAAATCAGATGCTTAGTTCAAAAGGAGAAGCCTTGCTTACTCTTAATTTGAGTGACCCGTATCTAGTGGCTGGTATTTTTATTGGAGCAATGCTTCCGTTTGTGTTTTCAGCTCTTACCCTTGGCGCTGTAGGTAGAGCTGCATACTCAATGGTTGAAGAGGTTCGTTATCAATTCAAAAAGTTCAATCTTTTAAAAAGTGATAAGAACAAACCTGATTATGCTAGATGTGTAAAAATCAGTACAAACCAGGCATTGAAAGAAATGATTGTCCCAAGTCTTATGGCTGTAATTTCTCCAGTTGTTGTTGGAATTGTCTTAAAACCTGCTGGTCTTGGTGGTCTTTTGATGGGATCCATTGCAACAGGATTTCTACTTGCTGTATTTTTAGCAAATTCTGGTGGAGCATGGGACAATGCAAAAAAATATATTGAATCAGGTAATCTTGGAGGGAAGGGTTCGGCAAACCATAAGGCAACAGTTATTGGCGATACAGTAGGAGATCCTTGCAAGGATACATCAGGTCCTTCCTTAAATATACTGATAAAATTGATGAGTATAGTATCTCTAGTATTTCTTCCATTAATTATTGCTTTAACATAGTTATACTTCATTCAAAAATAATATAAGCAGTAATCATATTCCATCTCGTTTATCATTAGTTTATAGTAGGGATTCATATGTATTATAAGGTTAGAGTTGAAGATACTGTCCGTATACCACCAAATAAATTCAGCGAGGACTTAAATGTAGTTATAAAAAACATTGTTCAGAAGACATTTGAAGGAACAATGAGAAAGAACTACGGTATTATTGTTGTCGCTGATAATATTAAACCATTGGGCAATGGAATTGTTATACATGGTGATGGTGCAATGTATCAAAAGGTTGCTTTTGATGCATTGACTTTTAACCCGAAACTTCAGGAAGTTCTTGACGCAATTATTTGTGAGATTGTTGAGTTTGGAGCGTTTTGCCATATTGGTCCACTTGATGCATTAATTCATATGAGCCAAATTATGAATGATTATGTTGAGGTTGATTCTGAAAACGAGGTAATAACAGGTAAAGAAAAGAGACTTACCTTAAAGACTGGTGATATTGTTAGAGCTAGAATTGTGGCTGTGAGCCTAAATGAACTTTCCTCAAGAGAAAGCAAGATTGGTCTTACCATGAGACAACCTGCACTTGGTTCACATGAATGGATTTATGCACCGCCTGAAGAGGAAAAAAAGAAAGAAGGAATTTTGAAAAAAGAAAAGAAGAAAAAGAAAAAGAAGAAGGGTAAATAATGAAGTTGTTAAGAGCTTGTAAAACCTGTCACGTTCTAACTGAAAGTGACGTTTGTCCTAATTGTTCGCTTCCTACTTCAAAAAGATGGCGTGGTTATGTTATTATCCGTAACCCAGAAACCTCGCAGGTTGCAAAGGCAATGAATATTACAAAACCTGGAAAGTACGCGTTAAAGGTTATGTAGGTTTTTTTAGATTTATGCACGTTCTCCCTGATAAGTTAAGAGACCTTCTTAAAACTCCGGTTGGAACTCTTGTTGATGAGAAGGGTCTTATAAAGATTCTAAGAAACAAAAAAAAGATTATTTCTATTGGTGATCAGGTAACTTACACTATTTTGAAAAATGAAATTGAACCCAGTTTTTGTGTCGTCGATTTCAAAACAAAAAGAGGGGCATGTCCAAAAGAAATTGTCGATGTTTTAAAATCCTTTGGAAAGAAAAGTGTTGTTGTTGAAAATCCTGCTGGAACACTTTCTGATGACCTTTTCAATACTATCAAGCTTGCAGTTGATAGTTTGGATGTGGGTTCTCTAAGAATTGAGGTTGTCGGCGAGGAAGATCTTGCTTCCCTTCCTGCAATCTTTTTTGCTCCTCCAGACGCAACTATAATATATGGATTGCCAAATAAGGGGGTCTTAGTAGTTAAACCGACTAAAGATATGAAAGAAAAAGTTAAAGAAGTTCTTGATGAGATGTGAGAACTATGGAAATTGAGATTGATTCAAAAAGAAATAATCCTTTGCTTAATAGAACTGAGATCTATTTTACTATAAAGCATGAGGGAGAAGGAACACCGAATCGTGAGCTTATACGTAGTGAACTTGCTGATAAATTAAATGTCAAGAAGGAAAACATTATCGTAAACACTATTGACTCTAGTTTTGGTAAACATGAGATAACTGGTTATGCAAAGATTTATTCATCTATTGCTAAAGCAAAGGAAACAGAACATGATCATTTTCTTAAGAGAAATAAACTTATTGAAGATGAAAAGAAGCAGGGTAAGAAGGTAAAGGAGGCACCTGCTGCTGAAGCAAAGCCTGTGGTAGACACTTCCAAACCTCCAAAAGAAGAAGCTACTGCACCTCGTAAGGATGAAACACCTATAGAACCAGAACCTACAGAAGAAGTAAAACCTGAGGAACCTGCAAAGGAGGAAGAACCTGCTGAACCACCAAAAGCTGAAGAACCAGAGCCTCCAGTTGAAGAACCTATTTCTGAAGAACCTTCAAAAGAACAACCACCAGAGAAAGAGATGCCTTCAGAGGAACCTGTTGAGAAGAAAGAGGAAACTGCTGAAGAAGACGTTAAAGAAGAAGAAAAACAAAAAGAGAAACCAAAAGAAGAAGAAACCGGTGAAAAAAATCAAGCTGAGGAAAAGAAGGAATAGATATGAAAAAAACTGAGTTTTTCAAAATCGAAGGCGACAGAATAACCCGAATACGCAAGTATTGCCCGAAATGTGGTCCTGCTGTATTTCTTGCCGAGCATAAGGATCGTTTCAGCTGTGGTAATTGTGGTTATACCGAATTTAAAGGTGGATCTAGACCATCAAAACCACCACGTGAGGAAAAACACGTGGAAGCAAAAACTGAAGCACCTGTTAAAGAGCCACCTCAAGAGAAAGCTCCAGAACCTGCTTCTGAAGACCATACTGATGAAGAGGCATCTGTAGAAAAGAAATCCGGTGAAGAAATACCTAAAGAAAATGATGAAAAACAAACCGAAGAGGATAAAAAAGATTAACCTTTTTATATTACTTTATTTGTTTTCTTTTGTTTTTATATCATTTTAAACCGGAATCTAAACTGAATTCTTTTATATCTAATAAAAATACAAATATTTTGAGCCAACAATTAAAGTGTAAAGTTTTGTTAAGAAAAAACATACAAATTCATTATGACTAAAACGAAAGGGAATTAAGTTATATAATTATCTGTAAGAGGTTGGTGAGAGGTTGAATAAATCAAAAAATTTGTTTATATTTTATTTAATAGGTCTATTGATTATAAGTCTATTAACTACGATGGCAAGTGCACAGTATCCAAATGAGACTTTTTTTGCTTTATTTCCGGGTTTATCGCCTTTTTATATTTATGTTTTAGTATGGTTTGTTTTATGGTTACTTGTTGCAGTCTGGGTCTATAAAGATGCAAATAAAAGAGATAAAAGTGGTATATTGTGGAGTATTATTGTGATTCTTTTTGGTTTTATTGGTTTAATTATTTGGCTTTTGGTTCGAGGTGAGGTTCCAATATCTGGTAGAAAATGCTCAAATTGTGGTAGACCTTTAACTATGGATGTAAAAGTATGTCCGTATTGTGGTAATAATATGGAGAATAAATTTTAATGAAAAAAAAAGAATTTGATGACTTTCTTGTTCTAGAAGGTGTCACGAAAAAATTTAAGGATCTTCTTGCTCTAGATAACGTTTCTTTTTCACTGCAACAGGGAGATATCTTTGGTTATATCGGTCCTAATGGTGCTGGAAAAACTACAACAATAAAAATTATTGTCGGGCTTCTTAGACAGGGTAAGGGGACTATTTCTATAGGTGGATATCCTATGCCTGATAAAAAAGATGAGGTAAACAAACTTCTTGGGTATCTTCCTCAGCAGGTTTCGTTTCAACAATGGAGGACTGTTGATCATGCTCTTACCACATTTGGTAAACTTTCAGGATTGAATAAAAACGAGCTAGAATCAAATATTCGGGATATTCTAACCCTATTAAATATATCAGAGATTCGTTATAAAAAAATTGTTGAGTTATCTGGTGGTACTATTCAAAAAGTTGGTCTTGCACAAGCTTTGCTTCATCGTCCAAAACTTCTTATCCTTGATGAACCTCTAGGTGGTCTTGACCCTACTAGTCGTAACCAGATAAAAAAGATTATTAAGGATCTTAGTAAAAATGGTACAACGATTTTCTTTTCTTCGCATATTCTTAGTGACGTGCAGGATGTTGCCACAAAGATAGGGGTCTTGAACTGGGGGCGTCTTTTACAGGTGGGAACCCTTGATGAGTTAATTGCAAAGTTTACAATAAATAAAGAAATAGAAATTGTTCTTTCCAAGGACTCAGGGAAATGGATTGAATTAAAATCCTTTAAACAAATAGAGAAAATTGAGGAAATATCACCTCACAAAATCTTGGTTTATCTTAAGAGTGGCACTGATGTTAATGAGCTAGTTCATAAGATTATTCAAAAGTTGTTATCACTTGATTGTCAAATTCGAAGCATTCGTCCTTTGTCACCTAACTTAGATGATGTATATCTTCAATATGTAAAGGGTGGTGGAAGCTTATGAGTTTTGCATTACTTTTTAAAGATGAGCTTCTCGGTTTTTACAAATCAAAGGTTATGATTTTCTTATGGATAGGTTTACCAGTATTAACAATACTTTTTCATTTATGGGCACCTGATACAGGTCCTGAACTACCTTTTACTGTTGTATCAGCATTACTAGTTTCAAGTATTGGTGGTACACTTGCATCTGCAATGCTGGTTGTTTCAATTATTAATGAAAAAACAAGCCGGGTTTATGATCTTTTTTTAATAAGACCTATAAAGAGATGGAACATAATTTTATCAAAATTCTTTGCAGTTTACCTTTGTCTAGTAATTGCTAGCACTTTGGCATTATTATTAGGTGTTGCAATTGATACGTTTAACTCAGGACTACCATCTGATGTTATGTTGAATAGTGCATTACAATCTCTTACTCTTAGTTTGTCTATGATTATGGTATCTAGTGCTGCAGGAGTTTTGATTGGTGTTTTTTCCCCTTCAATACTAGTTGGAGTTATTTTGGTTCTTTATGGGGGAAATCAAATCTCGGCTGTCATATCATTGCTCCCTAGTATGCTAAATGTTCCAAATCCTAGTTTCATCACAGTTTTTATAGGGGTTGTGATCACCTGTATACTTTTAGGGCTAACGATTTTTTTATTTAACAAAAAACAATTTTAGATTTAGATTTTTTAAATATTAATAAAACAATGCTTAATAAGTTAATATAATTAGAAATTATTTTTCATAACCATAATTTTTTTAAAAAAAAAATAATAAAAAAATGGCCTTGATTTTTTTATTTTATAAAAAACCTTGGCCTGTTTGTAGATGAGATTTTAAAGATTTTCTATGTGTCACCAAAGAACTCTCTAAGTCTTTCTATTTCTGGGTTTGGTATTCCGCATTTTTGAGCTGGAAATAGTTCTTCTATTAGTTGTATATCTGAAATGTATCCTTCAAATAGTTTTGCAACAACTTCCACAAATCGCTTTGCAATTTTTATTTCTGGAGCATTAAAGGTTATTATCCAGTCGTATGCACCTGTTGCGTAAAAACTGTTTATTATGTCTATTCTAAGTCCATCTGATTTCTTTGTAAGTTCTCTATTGATAATTCTGTCAATTATCTCGTTTGCGATTGGTTGAATTGATCTTTTAATTAGAATCATGTATCTTTTCATATCTTGTTTTTCGTCGTCAATTACTGCCGTATATCCCCAGATTGTGTTGTTGTTTTCAAGGTTTTTTATTATTCTCCATACTTTTTGTCTTGAAAATCCGCAGGTTTTGGCAATCTCATTTATGCTTTTATTTGCGTTCGTTGAGAGTTCTCGAACTATTTTTTTTTGGTCTTTTAATATTTGAACTGCGCTATTTTTTGCCATATAAGTGCACCGAATCTATTTTTTGTATAAAAAGTTTTAGATTGTATGATAACTTTTTTCAAATTTTGTGCAATATTTATGCAAATTGTTTCAAAAAATAGCATAACAAAGCGTCTATAGTAATCATTATAGTCATTTAATTTAAATATTTTTAGTTGTCATTTTTACATTTTGTCGTTTTGCTTAATTATCTTTAAATATTAGGAGTGATAGATATTATCGTGATATTATGTATCATGAGGATGATGGTCGGTTGAAGGGAAGAATTAAAAAAGTTGTTGGGGATAAGAAAGACATAAACAAAAAGGTCCTGATTCCTATCTTTATAATTCTACTTAAAAATTTATACTTAACATTTATCTTTATCCAGTAAACAAGTATATACCATCCCCCCTATATTTTTTATTTTTTCAAATATTTGAATCAAATATTTTTTTAAATTCTTAAATAATAAGAATTTTGATAAGAATTAAATTAAAAATTATTTAGAAGCACAGATTCCTGTATGTTTTAAAAATCGATTCAATAATTAATCTTGCTTTTGAGTATCTCTTCTGAAAGAAGTTCAAGAAATTCATAAGCATCTCTCTGATATCATTTAACTCATGTTCATGAATTGAATTAATGATCTGGTTATTTTGTGAGTTTTTTACTTCTATTATATCACCATCTAGATTATTTGAAAAGATACAATCTGAAATTTGATTTTCTGAAGAAGAATGAAGATATATTCCATGGACTGTATTGTTGTAGATCTTACAGTTTATAATTTCGTTTCTATCGTTTTTTGAAGATATTGCATCTATTCCTGTATGGGTATT